>NZ_JCACKS010000019.1:0-18933 GCF_059505505.1 Pelatocladus sp.
AACTCAAAAATAAAGGCGACGCTGTCATCACAATTTAAATGCATAACAGCTTATTAATGTATGACATTTTGAAGTGTGGAATGTGGGTTACATGAATGCAGAGGCTTATTATTTATCAATAACAGAGGGGTTCCCACCTAGGAAACCCCTCAAATTAGGGTCATATGTTTTTAGAAGGATGAAAGTCACAATTTAAATCTTGTTCATTTTAGAAGCGTGATACAACCAAATTAGAGTTGAGAGTAACATCTAAATCTTGTTGTGGGTTAATAACAACAACTTCTACTTCTCTTTTCCGTAGTAAAACACTTGCTAAAGCACCAGCAGCACCACCAGCTACAGGTTCTAGAACTTCAATTTTTTGATTACCTGTAAGCAGAGAAATCACAGTAGCAGCACCTGCGCCGATAGCTGCATCTGTTAGTATCGTACCAGTTTTAGCTCCTTTTTTGATGGTTTCTTTTCTGGTAACTACACGAGAAGTTGCATCAATAGACTGTCTTCTACCATCACTAAAAACTAATTCTTGGGCGACAAACTGAGAACCTTTTACATTATTGATAGTTCTAGGTTGCAATTGTCCTTCAATTTTCGTTCCCGCAGGTATTAGAACAGTTCGATTTCCGTCTACAACGTTCTGTGCAACTTCCAAGCTTACAGATGTTGTTTCATCAGGAGTGACAATAATTTTATCCTTCTCGAAAGTGACAGGAATTGTCACTCCTGGAGGAATTGAAACTGTTCTTGATTGACTAATTGGTTGAGTTGGTCTAGTGAAAATGGCTGGTTGTTGTGCGGTTGCAGCAGTAGTAAACAAAGGTACTGTGGCGCTTGTTGACATTACCATTGCCATAAATGCTGTTGTTCCAGATTTCCAATTAAGTAACCTATTCATATGTATTCCTTCTTTGTCTTAATGAATTGTAATGACGTGATATTACTGAATATTGTTTCTAAGTTGTGTTCAACCTGTCTATTGGTCTAGACCAATGGGTGAAATTATGCGCTGGAAGTTCTTTTCTCTAATTGTATTCTGTATCATTTTATAGAGTTCAATTAATTGAAGTAATGGTGATGATTAATACCTTATGGTATCTATGATGCAAAATCATATTATTTTGTTCCTGAATATTCCTTAATTTAGTAAGTTAAGCTTATATTTGCTCATTAATTAGTTATTTTCTACAAGCTTACTTATGAATAAAGCTGTATCTCCTAGCTTGAAATTCATAATCATCTCAATCATTATATTTCTATTTTCCTTTTCTGCTTTTTGTTTTCTTTTCATAAAAAATCTTACAGAACCACTCGCAGGCGGTAGTGATATAGACATTTGGGAATATATAGGATTTTACCTAAAAGAAAATCTAAGCTTCTCACCTTTGCCAACACTCAATCTAAATAATAATTATGTCTTTTATCCCTATGGAACAACTAGTGTGTTTCAACCTTGGGCTTTAGAAAGAGATATTTTTTATGCTACTTTTTACTCGCTTTTTGGTAGTGGTTCTTGGTTAAAAATTTATTATTTAATTACCATTGCATTGACAGCTTTTGGCAGTTTTATATTGCTTTTTAAAGATTATGGTTATGGTCGTGCTATGGGATTTGGATACTTAGTAACTTTTTGTAATTTTTATGCAATCATGGAGTATCCAGTTCATATCAGCAAGGCAGTTCTTCATTGGACTACTTTAAGTTTTATTATTGATTTCCTCATAGTTAAAAAACTTGTTTTAGGCCACTATATATCTCTAAGACTGATTTTAGTAAGATTTTGCCTACTTTTTCTCTCTTTAGGTCAGGACATTGGATATATAGCTGGTTTTGCTCTAACATCTTTTACGATTTCTGCATTGTTTATAATTTTGTTGTTTGGCTACAGATATTTCAAAGGAACATTTCGTTTAAAGCATCTTTTTAATGTTCTAAATTTATATCGTCATGAACTATACACTAACTCTTGGATATCTTTTGTTCTCATTAACCTAAGTCTCCTCGCTTGCTACATTTACATACCTTTGATTTGGCAGATTTTCAAGTCAGCTAAGAGATTTGACTTTACAAATGTGGCTAACTCTGGTTTATGGATTCATCCCTTGAGATTATTTATTCCTTTCTTACCTGAATTTAACCCAGCACAACCTGTCTTTAAAGAATTATTTAATGATCTTCCAGAAAATATCGGTGCAGGTAGTCCTGGGTGGTTTTTACTCATACTTGCTATTTTAGGTATATGGAAAACACGCAAGCAAATAGCTATTTATATTCCACTAATTATTATCTTCTTTTTATTTGTTTTCTATCATCCAACAAATTTCCCAACTCTTAATATATTTCCTTGGTTTGCCTTTAATCGTAAACCAGTAACTTCTATTTATCCGGTGATACTTTGTCTTTTTGCACTAGGAATTAATTTCAAGAAAGTACGTTTACTTAAAAAGCAGTATTTATCAATTTTTATAGTATTAATTATCTTTTTAGGTTGTATAGAATTGTATACTGCTTATAAGATTAAACTTTCTTATAATAATTATTTAGTAGATACAAAATTTTCATTTAAAAAAAGCTTTTTTACTTACATGGATTATCTCAAACAGCAACCAGGAGAAGCTATTTTAGATTGGCCTTTTTGTGTGGTGGGAGGTAATGGAGTCGGCGCAGAAAATTTATGTCCATACTATAAACTAACCTCTGGCAATTTTGCTTTAAGAAGATTTCATACAAAGAAAGTAATAGGACAGTATTTTGGTCGTTTACATCCATCTCAAATTGAAGCATATATTCAGGCTGGCTGGGATAAATTATTTTCACCTAATAGCCCAGATATCATGAAAGCAACTCATCAAACACGTTGTTTTATACCAAACGAGTGGTCTTTTTTTACATATTTTTTTAAATTAAATGATTTTGCTGGTATTAATTTATATGTAGACTTATTGCCAGAAAATTGTGTTCAAGAATTTTATAAACGTTTTGGTAATCCAGTTTTAGAAACAATAGTACCTGGTGCAGGTAAAGTAAAATTTATTCCTAAATCTCCTGATATATTCAATCAAGTGAACTTGGCTTTAGGTATTGAACTGAAGTATGAGCCATTTCTAGATTTATCCGATTCTAATTTAATAAAAAATAATTTACCTTATGGTTTGACGATTAAGGGATTAAGTTATATTGAGACAGATAATCAGCTTAATAGTTGGCGCTGGGCTTTGGGACCAGAAACGTCATTAAAATTTAACTTAGCTAAGTCTCAAATCTTAAATTTCAACTTCAAATTCATCAATCCTATTGTTATTCAAAATATCAACCTAGAGATTAACGGAATAATAGTAGATACAATGAATAATTTGAAAGAAAATGATAGTGTTGAGAAAAATATTACTTTTCAAGGAATTCAAGGATGGAATCAGATTATTTTTACATACAAAGACTGGAATAAAAATAATACTAAATTTGCAACTCAAGATGAACGACCAATGGCTATTAATTTTCAAAAATTGACAATTTCAGCATCTGAATAATACTTCGATTGATCAATAATTTGAATTACTATTGACTATTGAATAATATACTCTACTTCTTTGACATATTCTCCAGGTGTATTCATATCTAGAGTAACTGTTGAGTTATTTAATTCCAATACGCTTTCTTTGTATAGACGCGAAATTACCCTGCGGGATCTTGCTACGCGTCTGGTACAACCCCAAAATTATGACGAAAAATCCTATCCCTTGCAGTATTCTCTCCACACCAAGGTAGTGTGGTTTTACTCATTCAATGAAATCACCCGATTGGGTGACTCGGTTGGATGAAGGCGATCGCAGTCTAGATTTAGACAATATAGGTAGGTGAGGAGAGGAAGTTTACTCAGTGTAGCGCAAATTTTTAATCAATGCGTGAATTTATCCGGAAGCCTGCCATTAGAGTTTGTAGTTATGTGTGTTCCTAAAGACGAGATATACACAAAAAGCGATATCTCAAATCAAAAAATAAACTTGCAAGAATTTTGCATAAAACTCAAGAACCCAACTGTATATATATATAGGAAAAGGTTCAAACCCCAAACTTAAACGATATAGAAGTTCTAAACTTAAAGGAAAAAATCATGACTAGCTTTACTCAAATCCAAAGAAGAAACAACGTACTCTCTCCTGTACGTGAATGGTTAGAATCTATCGATGTTCACAGCCCTAAATTAGCTCATTTTCTGTGTAAACTTATTCCTGCACAATGTCCTTTTGAACGTGATGTTGTAGTATTTGGTCGGAAGCTTTTCCATATTCCGCCAATGTGTAAACTCAATCCTCTTTATGAAGAAGTTGTCGGTTTACGTTTCAAAGCACTTTGCTATTTAGCAGATGATTGTGGTGAAGATATTACAGCCTATTGCTAAAAATTTATGTTTAAGTGTAATGACAGACTGAATTTTATAGCAATGTAGTTAATTTAATTGATATTCTTCACTATTAGCTTTGACAATGTATATATATATGTTCATCACCTTGTCATCAGATTCTAGAGGTTTTTGTCAGTAATAAAAGCTAAATTAGTTTAGACAAAACCTCTGGATAAAATAAAGAGTTGATTGGTTTGGTATTGATATTAGCAAAATAGCTGCAAATTCATAAAAATTTCCATCGCGATCGCTTCATACGAGTTCTACGCCGAATTGATAAATATTTGCTTAATTTGTATTTTGCATAGTAACATCAGTTAGATAAATTTTATCAGACTATGCTATTGACTCCCCCGCAAGCAAGCCCGCACTTTAGTTGCGGGCTTAATATTCTACTTTTAGTAAACTCATTGAATAAGCTTTTCAATCTACTTTAAGCTAGGTTTTCGCTGGGTGATATTGTGAGTGTCTGGAATTAGCGAATAAAAGCCAACCAAGTATTAGATAGTTATAATATGGTTCTTTTGCAACTGGATGTTTTAGAATGGTAGTTATTTTAGTGTAACTTTTAGCACCATCTAACCGAAATGAAGCCCATTGCAGATACTACTAATTTTCAAGCACATACACAAGAACAGTCGCCAGTGGTTCTCACTTCTGAGTTGCGAAAGGTTTACCGTACTGGCTTCTTTTTAAATCAAAAAAACATATCCCTTAAAAGCTGTTCTTTGAGTGTTTACAAAGGAGAAACATTTGGGTTACTAGGACAAAATGGTGCTGGTAAAACCACTTTGTTGAAATTATTACTAAGTATTATTCGTCCCACCTCTGGACGGGGATTGCTTTTAGGTAAACCATTAGGCGATCGCACAGTCAAAGAACGTATTGGTTACTTACCAGAAAATCCCTATTTTTACGATTATCTTACTGGTTGGGAATTTATACAGCTAGCAGCTGGGTTATTTCAAATTCCTGCAAAGGTACAACGTCAACGCATTCCCCAATTGCTAGAATTAGTGGGTTTATCGCAAGCTGATGCTCGCAACAAGCAAATGCGTCGCTACTCTAAAGGTATGCTTCAGCGTGTAGGTATGGCACAAGCATTAATTAATGATCCAGAAGTGGTGTTTTTAGACGAACCGATGTCTGGATTAGATCCGGTGGGACGCTTGCAAATGCGAGAAGCTATCTTATCACTCAAAACCGCAGGCAAAACCATTTTTTTCAATAGTCATATTTTAAGTGAAGTAGAACAAATTTGCGATCGCATTGCCATTCTTGCTCAAGGTGAATTAATTTGTTCTGGTTCCCTCAATGAACTCTTGGGAACATACAATACATATCATGTTAAAGGTCAAGGTGGCGATTGGGAAATTCTGCAAAAATGGATTCCTAATCTAGAATTTATCTCTCATGGTTATTGGCAAGGTGAATTACAAGGTGACGCCTATGATTTCTTTGCAAGTTTAAATTTAATGGGTGGTCAAATAATCGGTATGAATTTGTCTCGTCTATCTTTAGAAGAGTTTTTCATGCAACAAATTCAAAAGTATAAAATATAGGTTATAAAGTCAAGGTTTATCCGATTTGGGATTTTGGATTAGCTCCAATTATAAAATTTGGGGGCTTGTACTATTAAATAATTATCGTTAAAATATCAAAAATCATTAAGTTTGGTCATTATATTATGCAAAAATACAACTAACTGTTAACTAAATTGATTGTAATTATTGCCACAATTATTTTTATGACAATAAAGTATATCAAAATGCTAATTGAAATTAGCTTCATTAAAAATTCAAATTCTAAATACGATCTCTTTTCTGAAGAATAGGGTTTTTTCGGAAAATAATATTATTGGGGAACCCGAATATTTAAGTATAGTCAACGATAAACTGATAAGACAGTGCTTTACTCATGGTATTTCAGGTAAATATGCTTAACACAAGTTTGTGGAAAATTTTTAGTCAGCCAGTAGCAGGGTTGCTGTTTTTCACCCTAGCACTGACAAATTTGTTACCTGCGGTTATGGCTCAGACACAGACACCGACTGTGAAACAGTGCCTAGACCAGGAGTTAGCTGACAGTAGAAATACACAAGCTTCGTACTCAGGGTATACATTAGGAGGAGGCGATCGCATCCGTGTCAATGTCTTTGAAGTTGAAGAATACACTGGTGAGTACACCATTCCTCCCGGTGGAGCAATCAATTTAGCTCTAATTGGCACTGTACCTGTTCAGGGTTTATCAACAGAGCAGTCTGCTAACGTTATTGAATGTGCTTATAAAACTTATTTGAAGCGTCCGATAATTTCAGTTAATTTGTTATCGCCTCGTCCCATTAATGTGACTGTCGCTGGAGAAGTGTCACGCCCAGGGGCTTACAGTCTCAGTTTAGCAGGAGGTGCGGGTCAAGATCCTGGGGTACAATACCCAACTGTGATGTCAGCACTGACAACAGCTCAAGGCGTAACTCAAGCCGCAGACGTCACCAAAGTACAATTACGACGCAAGTTAGGATACGGTCCAGAGCAAGTTATTACCCTTGATTTACAGAAATACATCCAAACAGGTGCTTTACCCCAAGATGTGACTCTGCGGGATGGCGACACCGTTTTTGTGCCAACAGCAAGTACCTTAAATTTGGCAGATGCGCGTAACTTATCGGCTGCTAGCTTTGCTGCTGATATCACCAAACCCCGCTCAGTAGCAGTAACTGGTGAAGTAAACCGTCCAGGAACCTATCTTGTCACTCAAGGACAGGCTGAGGGTGCAGGGGCTGGAACAACAACAGGAACTGGTGCGCCGGCTATTTCTGGTCAACCAACTGTGTCACGAGCAATTCAACTTGCTGGTGGTATCACACCCCAAGCAAATGTTCGCAATGTCATTATTCGCCGACCAACAAGAACTGGTACAGAACAACAAATTAGTGTCAATTTCTGGCAATTACTGCAAGGCGGTGATATTAATCAAGACATTGTTGTCCAAGATGGTGATACAATTGTCATCCCCACTGCCACCGAAGTAAACCCAGCAGAAGCTACGCAACTAGCAAACACCACTCTCTCTCCAGCACGTATGCAAGTGGGTGTGGTAGGAGAAGTCAAAAATCCAGGAAGAGTTGAAGTTCTGCCTAATAGCTCATTGAATCAAGCTATACTCGCAGCAGGTGGTTTTGATGGTGCTAGAGCCAGCAGTGGGACTGTGGATTTGATTCGTCTCAATCCTGACGGTTCTGTCACCAAGCGCAAAGTTAAAATGGATTTCTCCGCAGGAATTAACGAGAAAACCAACCCCATACTTCGCAATAATGATGTTGTGGTCGTTTACCGTTCTGGTGCAGCTAAAACTGGTGATACTGTAGGCTCTATCTTCAATCCTATAGGTACTGTCTTGGGTATTATCAGATCCATATTCACCGGATTTTAACAGTTATCAGTTAACAGTAAACAGTTATCAGTTTCATTACTGAGTTTAAGTCCCAGATCAATCGCTCGAAAGTTGTGGTGACAAGTTCAAATTGCTTACCATATACCTGGTAACTGATAACTGATAACTGATAAATAGTGGCTAGTATGCAATTTCAGCTTGGCAGACAGCAAAGTCATAAATCCTGGAAACATTCGTTACTTTGTACCCTGACTCTGGCTTTGAGTTGGGGTACAGCAATCCCTGCAACTTTTGCAGCAGAAACAGTTACTATTCGCTTGGGGCCATTTCAACAGTCAGTAGCGATCGCGGATTTAGAAAAATTTGCCAAAACTGGAAATCTACCAGACAATCTGCAAATATTTTCATCAATACTCACACCTCAAATTAGAGAATTACTGACAAAACGTTTAGAAATAAATCCAGCTTTTGCTGACAAATTCGTTGCAGAATTAAAGCAAAACCCAGCAGGAAAACAATTTATCTCATCTTTGTCAGCAATCATACCAGGTAGTACTGCTGAAAGTCTCCAAGCAACCCTCAATCTAGCACTACGGCAAGTTAATGGTTTGAGTGCATTAGGTTTTTTACGAGCATATCCACAACAAAATGTCACAGTAGACGCCTCTCAAGCAATTTCTGTGGCGTTGGAATTAAACCCAAACTACTGGCAAAGTCAACTTTTTGGAGCCGTGTTATCACGGGAGTTAACTGCTAAAAATAGCACAGCTTCCCCAACTAAGTTTAATCCTGCGGCTCCTGGTAAGCAAACAGTCCAGCAACAGACATTCACTCTCCAAGATCGACAACGGAATCGTAGTATACCCGTAGATATTTATTGGAGTCATGGCAATACTCAAAATCCAATGGTTGTGATTTCTCACGGATTTGGAGCAAATCGTCAATTTTTGAGGTACTTAGCTCATCATCTTGCTTCCTATGGGATTACTGTCGCTGCAATTGAACATCCAGGTAGCAACGTTACTGCTATTAATAGAGCTTCAAATCAAGCCAATCTCAAGAGATTATTACCTGCAACTGAATTTATTGACCGACCCAAGGATATCAGCTTTGCACTCAACGAACTAACAAAACTAGATAACCAGCCAGGACAACTACAAGGAAAACTCAATACAAATCAAGTTACTGTGATTGGCCATTCTTTAGGTGGTTATACTGCCTTAGCTTTACTAGGAGCAGAGGTTGACTTGCAACAACTGCGGCAATTCTGTAAAAATTCTTTAGGTATTGGTCAAGCTCCTGGTGATTGGTTACAGTGTGCAGCAGCTTCTTTACCAGAACAAAAACTTCAATTCAAAGATGAAAGGGTTAAAAGTGCGATCGCTCTTAATCCTCTGATTGGTGATCTGTTTGGTAAAAACGGATTATCTAGAGTCAAAAAACCAGTTCTAATTTTAACTGGAACTGAAGATCCTCTCACTCCCGCCCTCAAGCATCAAATTACACCCTTTAGCCTATTAGGAGGCGAGAAATATTTACTCAGTGCTGTTGGTGGTACGCACTTGAGTATTAGCGATCCTACCTATCAGGCCAGTGATACTACTACTATTGTCAAAGAAAGACGGGGTGAACAAACCAAAGCCTTACGTCAGTTGCTACAAGGTGTAAGTCTAGCGTTTATCAAACAACAGACACCAGAAGCCAAAACTTATCAACCGTTTCTGAAACCAGCTTATGCTCAATCTTTTTCCACATCCGATCTGCAATTGAGTCTTGTTTCAGAATTACCTGCAAATCTGAAACCTTGGGTAAACTGAACTTCTCTCGGTGCAAATGTACTAAATAAGCCTTAAACTGCCAAATAAAGAACCTAGCCTTTATGAGCAATATATGTGTACCCATGTAAGTGATAGAACAATTTGCACATCTGTGGTAAATTAAAAAATCGGGGGTCAACTCCTCAAACTCTCCTGCCACTTGCCCCTTTGGCAATTTGTAAGGGTGTACCAAAAACTCCTGATCAGACTTTGAACACTCATCCATAACAAATTGCTCAAGAAAGTCATAGCAATCTTGAGCTTTGGGCAAATTAAAAATGAATTAAAAATGAAATAGAAAAATGAATCAGGAAGACCCGCCGCCTACGCCAAGCGTGATCTCTGGGTAGTTTACTTATTTCCTGTATGTACAGTTTTCACCCATTTCAAACGCTTAGGACGCACAGACATCCGAGCGGTGGTGCTACTAATTACTATTAACCAGTGAAGCATATAGAGAGTACCACGCAAAGTCTGAAGTAGCAGCACAAAATAACTAGACAAATTCAGCCCTTTTTGTTTTCTGATCCTTGCCAGACCAGCAAACATACCTGCCATAGACATTGTAATGGTCAAGCCTGTCATGGGGCTGAGTATTGGTGGACGATGCCGAGCGATCGCCATCAATAAATCTGGTAGTGCTGCTGAGGGCAAAATATACTGACTGAGCAGGAAAACCAGCATATCCCAAGTTTTGCGACTACCCATGCGGTTTTTGAGAATTAAATCCCAATAATCCAGATAGCGTTGATAACCACCCTCCGCCCAACGGTTACGCTGATGCCAAAGAGCGATCGCATTCGTTACACCCTCTTCTTCGACTGCGGTGCTGAAGACATTTTCTATATCCCAGTTGTCTAGATGGAGGCGAAATGTTAGATCCAAATCATCAGTGATTGTCTCTTCATTCCAGCCGCCACAGCTTTTCAATGCTTCTCGCCGGACAAATTGACCGTTACCTCGTAGTTCGCCCAAACCACCAATGACAGTCCGCCCTTGTTGTAAATAAGCATCTACTGCCATTTCTGCCATTTGTCCCTTTGTCCAAAAGTTTTCTTTAGCGTTGGCGATCGCTTTTCGCACTTGCACCGCCCCCACTTTTTGACGTTCAAACAAGGGTACAACTTGTAGCAGGATGTCTGGTGATACTTGAGCATCAGCATCAAACACCGCCAAAACCTCACCTTTAGTCAGTGGCAAAACCTGATTCAAGGCTCCAGATTTGCCACCACTAGATCCTGGCGATCGTTGCAGAATTCTTAATTGCTCGTATTTGTGAGCCAGTTCTGCTAAAAACTGCGGCGTCCTATCGCTGCTATTATCATCAATAATCCAAACTTCGTACTTTCCTTCTGGATATTCCAGATTGCAAAGGTTTTTAACGAGTTTGCCAATCACAGCTTCTTCGTTTTTTGCAGCTACTAACACCGAAACATAGGGGTAATCACCCTCTATTCCTTCATGACTATGGCGGGGTCTAGCAAACACCAACACAAATACATGAAGTCCGATGATAGTAGTCAGTCCTAGTACGAACAAATAGCCCCAGGAAACAAGATGCAAGGCGATCGTGCCACTCCAGATCATTGTCAGAACTAGAGCAGCTTTGCGTCTGCGAGCTTGAAACCGGGATGGAAGAGACACACAAGGTGATGTCTCTTGTTCTAACTCCTCTTCCATTGATAAATCAGAAAGTAAAGAGTCGAGCGGATCAAGCTCTTTGTAAGAATCGTTTTCGGGCCAGAAATTCGCTGGCATAGGTCACTTGATTCAACCACCAGTATTTGTCAACACCCATAAAGAAGCTGGGTATTAGATAACACCAAACTGTACAACCTTCACACACTTTTAACTTACCTTGAGATTGGCGGTAACTTTCTACCTCCTCTGACTCACGATAAAGTTCGTACAGCCGTCCCTGGATGGGAACTCCAGTTTGGGCAAAGTGGTAACAAGGTAGCAACAGCTCGTCGTTAGGAGAAATTGCAATGACTGCATCTACCGCCTTACAGCGAGGATTTTTAGTGTCATTGCCTCCAGCTTCAATAAAAGCCAATGCAGCCCTATTGTACCCGACATTCTTATATTTCTTGGCAGTAGCTTCGATTGCCGCCACCATTTGAGGAGTGGGATTTTTATTTGAGTTGTAGTGTTCATGGGCTGTGAAAGCAGGATTTAGCCAGACGCGCACACCCAAATTTTTACCCAGTTCACCCACTTCATCAATACGTTCGTAGTTTTGGGCAGTGACGGTATGATTGAGGACTGGGAATTCTCCCAAAGACTTAGCAATTTTTACCGACTCGACCAAGTTGTCAAAAATCTTCACTCCACGTGAGTGATCGTGAGTTTCTGCATCCGCTCCATCCAAAGAGAAATTCAAAAAGTCTACTAACCCTTGAATTTCTTTTGCTTTCTGCGGATACAAAATTGTATTTGTGGTTATACTGGTATAAAATCCTAGGTGCTTTGCCTCAGTATAAATCTGACCTACATCTTGCCGCAGCAATGGTTCACCACCTGTAAAGTCAACATATTTGACTCCCAGACGGCGTAAATCATTCAAATTATGCTTAATTGTCTCAAAATTAGCTTCTTTTCCAGGTTCTAATGCCCAAATGTTACAAAAGTGACATCTAGCATTACAACGGTAAGTTAAGTAGTAGTTTGCAACCAGTGGAGCCATAAAATCTTATAGTGTTAAACCACTAAAGTTTTCCTTAAGACATCTTTAAACGTAGTTTACATACAGTCAACAAGTATTTAGTTATTTGTCATTTGTCATTGGTCAATCGGCAGATGATAATAATCTCAAACCGTTATTTTTACAGTTTTCTTTCAATAAGAGGATTTAAATGACAAAGATGGGATGCGTTAGCGTAGCTCACTCAATTCTTGATGATGTCTGAGTCTCAGGATAACCATAGTATTTTTCTCTCCCCAGAGTGACAGAAGAGGGCTATACTCTAAACGGCTATTGGTTGTTGTTTGTTGTACCCTGTGGGTAGACACACACGGGAGTGGCTACTTGTCCCAAGTCGCTACGCATCTACCGTAGGTAGCCGAGTAAAGTGTGTCTATGGAAGAATTATTGATAAAGAATTACCAACCACAAACCACAAACCACAAACCACCAACCATCTAGAATTACATTGTTCCTATGGCTTCTACGTATTCCTTTGATACTGTAAGTGATTTTGACAGACAAGAGTTGGTTAATGCTGTTGATCAAACAGCACGAGATATTAAAGGCCGTTACGACCTCAAAGATACTCAAACTACAATAGAGTTGGGTGAACAAAGCATCATCATCAACACTGATAGCGAGTTCACATTAGAATCCGTACATAATATCTTGCGAGAAAAGGCTGCCAAGCGTAATCTTTCTCAAAAAATCTTTGATTTTGGTAAAGTTGAATCAGCTAGTGGAAACCGTGTTCGTCAAGAAATCAAACTAAAAAAAGGCATCAGTCAGGAAATTGCCAAGCAAATTTCTAAGTTAATTCGTGATGAATTTAAAAAGGTACAAGCCTCAATTCAAGGTGATGCTGTGCGTGTCAGTGCTAAAAGTAAAGACGAATTGCAAACCGTCATTCAACGTTTAAAACAAGAGGACTTTCCTGTAGCTTTACAATTTACAAATTATCGGTAAATTGGTTAGTTGTTAGTTGTTAGTTGTTAGTTGTTAGTTGTTAATTGTTAATTTTTAGTTATTAGGAAGATTCATCAACAACAATCAACAACCAACAACCAACTAAACATTATGTTTATTTACGAGAACCGATAGTTGCTTGAAAAGCAGGACGTTCAGACAGCCGTTTAATGTAAGTGAATATACCTGGATAAGAACTGAGATCTAGCTTGAGCATCATTGGAATATATGCTAGGAAAGAACCTACTGCAACATCAGCAACAGTAAATCCACCACCTAATAAAAATAGTTGACGTTGGAGAATGTCATTAAGGGGAGCCATTAAACGAGGCATTTCTCGCTCACGATTGGCTTCTACAAATATACCTGTAGCCAAGGTGGAATTACCAAACAATATCCACTGGGCAATTTTTGCCCTTTCTTCTGGAGAGTGTTGGACTTTACTATACTTTTCATCCAGATAAAGTAATATTGCCCCCGATTCCCAGAGTTGCAAATCACCATCAGTAATTGCTGGTACTTTCCCCATTGGGTTAATTGCTAAAAATTCTGGTTGACGATGTTCTCCAGCTTGCATGTCTAGCATGACATATTCGTAGGGAAGTCCTAATTCCTCAAGATACCACTGAACAATTGAAGCACGACTACGAGCGCCACCGTAAAGTTTAAGCATAGATGATTGTTGATTGTTGTTAGTTGATTTTTGGTCAAATGGTCAATGGTCAATGGTCAACGCCCATCAAAGAACCTTATGAGTGTGAGAGTGCTGTTTGACGTTGTCTTCTTTGGTGACAACTCGAGCAGCGTTCAGTAGGCGTTTGCGTTCGGTAGAATATTGAAAATCTGTGTAAGTAGTGCCGATGGGAATCAAGGATTTTGCATTTTCCTTGCGCTTGTAGGTGCGAGCAGCTGCAATAGTACGCTGCAAAAATTCATCACTAAACTGAGCTGTTTGTGGAAAATTAGTTGGCTTTTGCAGTGTATCACCATCCACAACATTTCCCAAAGTTGTGGCACAAGCAACTTTGTAGGAAGTGGGAATTCCTTTGACAAGGGCTTCTAAAGCAGCTGAAGGAATGGGTTCTATGACTTCGACTTGATGAACTTCTCCGTCTTCTTTGATAAAGCAGGTAGCTAAACCAATGACGATGTAATCCTCGGTTGTGAGATCAGGAGCATTAGGGTAAGAAACTGGTGTTGGCATAAGGATTTGTTTGCAAAACTATAGATTCAATTAAAAAATCTGAATGGTTTGTTGGCATTCTAGCAAGTTGTTGCTCCTGCTACTTGACTAGCCTGCGGGATTGATATTTGCTGTTTTCTGGAATTGAACTTGAGCATGAAGTATCTAGTATTAAACTCAAGGCTTAATTTAAATATGATGTTACTCATTGTGTAGTAATGGGTAATATTCATATATGGTGCTTCTATATGTACTCATAGACACCTTAGTAAGTGACACAGGGGCAGAACCACAAGTACTGCAAAAATTATAAGTTGATTCACAGAGCCAGCAGCTCAGGCAGGAAGATATGAACAGCCACTCATTTTTAGCATCTGGTGAACAGCAAAATCACAGATATACAAACGTGTTAAAAACTACCAAAAATCTTCAGCAGCGAGAAAATAACGGTAGCGGCAAATCTGCTTTTGGTGACGGCCACCTACGCTCTTGTGCTTTGAAGTCAGCCCAACAAGGAGACTATCCTGAAGCGATCGCGCTGTTGAGTCAATTGATCAACCGTCACCCTCAAAATGCGATTGATTACAACAACCGGGGACTAATTTATTTTCAATGTGGCGAAAGCCAAAAAGCTTTTTGCGATTACAATACGGCTTTGCAACTCAATCCTAAATTGGTTAGCGCTTATAATAATCGAGCTAACTACTATGCTGCTCGTGGAGAATTAGTAGCAGCGATCGCTGACTATGATCAGGCGCTAGACTTGAATCCTAGTTATGTCCGAGCATGGTTGAATAGAGGCATTACTTTGCGCGACTTGGGACAATATGAAGAGGCGATTGATAATTTTGAGGTAGCGCTGCTGTTTAATCAGCTAGAAAGTCGTGTTTTCGCAGAGCGCGGTAGAACTTATCATCTCTGGGGCGACTGGAATTGTGCGATCGCTGATTATCGTCGTGCTTTAGTTTTGCTACCTTCCGGTGACACCGAGGAGGAAATCTCTAGTTGGCGCTTGCGTATACAAGTTGAAAACTGGTTCAATGAGTTAACCAATATTCAGTGAACAGTGAATGGTCAGAAAAGCTAGTAGCTAATAGATGATAACTAGATAGCTCCCAAAGTAGAACAATTAGCTATTAACTATTAGCTGTTAACTGTTTTTTGATATACCAGGTATTTATAGGAAGGTTATTAGTAATAAACCTAAAGGATCTAAAATATAACCGCAACTCCACTTAAGGAGAAGATTCTACTTGTTCAACTTCTACCGCTTTCGGCTTAATAAGCATGATTTGACGCTGGCTGGGGTCAAATCGGTATCCTTGCTCTTGCATAATGCTTTTAGCTTGGCGCGGATCGAAGTTACGGCTAAATTCTGTATTTAAGCTGTCTACTCTTGCTTCCAATTGCCTAACTTCCGTCCGAATTTCTTGCAACTTGACTTGCCGTGACCAGTGATATGGTAAAAGTTGTATCAGTGCAGAAACTGCTGCTGCTGAAATCACAAAATTCACCCCGATTTTTGCCGTTGTCTCCAACGCCATCACTTGGTAAGAACGTTGACGCAGATGCCGTTTTGGCCGAGGAACAACTCGGCGTTTTGGTGTTGGTTGTAGCGGGGGTCTGGACGGTTGAATCGCATTCATAGTATTTAAAATAACCTCGCTGATGAAATTGATGCTCCGTAAACAAGGCTGGAGAATTGTTTACGGCCTTATTTAGCTGTCATCTTACTTCATTTTTCGGAAATTGCTACACGTGTGCAGCTAGTTAAAAATAAACCTGGTGTACGTACGTATTTGCACATTGAGTCTAAACGGTACTAAACCGTAAGTTTTCAGCAAATGCACCCCGTATTGCCAGGTTTATTGGCTTTTATATCGAATTTAAAAGTACGTCAACCGAATTTGGAATTGAGAATTGAGAATTTGAAATTCCCAATAAGGGCTTTTGCTTGTGCAAACTATACAACAATTCGGAATTAGGAGGACGGAATTCGGAATAAATGATGATTCCGAATTGCCGATCGCCAATTCCGACTTGTTTTGGTTAAGTCAACGGTTTATTTGTAAAGTTCTGTTGCTAACCGCCAAGCCAGAAATCCTGGGAGCAGTGCCACAACCAGAGCGATGTAGACTTGAGTATCAGTCATGGTTTCAAACCTCCTAATCTCAACAAAATTTGATCAGTTCGTTTACTACTTTTCCTTGTTTTGCCAAGATTGGGGAATAGGTTGTTACAAGATGAAACAAATTAGTCAATGGTCAAGAGTTGAGAGTCAAGTTTTTCTAAAAAATTTATGTAAATATGAGATTTTATCTGGGTATTGATTTTGGGACATCTGGCGCACGGGGTGTGGTGATTGATGAATTGGCGATTGTGCAACAACAGGTAAGTTACCCGTTTGAGATGTCCTCTAGCATTAATTTAGCAAATATTTGGCAGACGGCTTTATTTAGCCTGCTAGGGCAAATTTCTGGGGAATGGCGACGAGAAATGAAGGCGATCGCTATCAATGGCACTTCTTCGACTGTCTTATTAGGCGATGCTAGCGGTAATCCTGTAGATGCACCTTTGTTGTACAACGATGGACGAGGTGCTGTGGTTATCGATAGGTTAAAGAGTACAGCACCACCAAATCATACTGTTTTAAGCGCAACTTCAAGCCTTGCCAAACTTCTGTGGATGTCACAGCAAGCTTCTTTCGCGCAAGCTACATATTTTCTGCATCAGGCAGATTGGCTAGCATTTCTGTTGCATGGACAATTGGGTATTAGCGATTACCATAACGCTTTAAAACTGGGTTACGACGTAGAAGCTTTGAAATATCCACCATGGTTAGAGAAACTGCAAATTTCTATTCATCTACCAAAAGTAGTAACTCCTGGTAGTCCTATCGGTGAACTACGTCCAGAGATTGCTGCAAAGTACAATTTCCCCAAAGATTGCTTGGTGTGTGCTGGTACGACAGATAGTATTGCAGCATTTCTCGCCAGTGGTGCAGAGTTACCAGGGGAAGCGGTGACTTCTCTTGGTTCTACACTGGTGCTAAAACTTTTAAGCTGTACCCGCGTAGAAGATTCCAGATATGGTATCTATAGCCATCGACTTCCCCCCTTAAAAAAAGGAGAGATAAAACAGGATTTATGGTTAACTGGAGGCGCTTCTAATACTGGTGGTGCTGTGCTGCGGCAATTTTTCACTAACACCGAATTAGAAAATCTTAGCCAAGAAATTGATGCCAATAAAGCAAGCACTTTGGATTATTATCCCTTACTAAAACCAGGCGATCGCTTTCCGATTAATGACCCTAATTTACAGCCACGATTAGAACCACGTCCAGATCATCCAGTGGAATTTCTACATGGGTTATTAGAAAGTATTGCCCGAATCGAGGCACACGGATATGAGTTATTGCAGAAATTAGGGGCGAATAATTTAACTCGTGTTTATACTGCTGGTGGTGGTGCTGCAAATGACACTTGGACAGCGATTAGAGGACGATATTTACAAGTTCCAATGCTGCGTTCTGTGCATACAGAGGCGGCCTATGGGACAGCTTTACTGGCGATGCGGGGAATGAGAAAATGAAGTGCTTATAGAATTAGTTTGAGATTCTTGGCGGATAACACTAATACCACCATCCGCTTCCATAAATGCTCTTTTGACATCTTTAAGAGATTCTACACCTTGCTGACGTAACTGGCTCATCAATTCCTGTTCAGTGATTAATTCCCGTTTCAGGTGGCGCTCAATAATGTGACCATTTTTTACTAGCAGCAGTGGTGGTGGATTTAAAAAGCGCTGAAAAGAGGGAAATCTTATCCGCTCAATAAATTGGGGTAGTGCAAAAAATAAAAAGTAGATAGATGCACCTAGCGTCGTAGAATATATGACATGGCGCAAAAGCAATCTCCAGAAAAAGAAGTAGAGGCATTGTTGCAAACCATCGACCCCTCAAAGTTTGCAGATGAATCCTTACGGCATACGTTAACTGTTGTGCTAAACGTCATAGAGCAGCAACAATTAGAAATTAAAGAATTACGTCAAGAAAACCAAAAACTACGGGACGAAAACAATCGTCTTAAAGGTGAACAGGGTAAACCAGAGATAAAGAGCAATAAGCCGAAAGGGTTCAGCAATCATTCATCCGAGAAAGAAAGATATACTCCAAAAAAACATACGAAAAGTAGCAAAAATCAGAGTATAAAAGTAGACAGGACATCCATTCTTGATTATCCATCGAGTGAGTTACCATCTGATGCACAGTTCAAAGGCTATGAAGAGGTAATCATTCAAGATATTTCACTTAAAACGTAACTGCCTAGCTAGTAGGATTTGAGGAAAAGAAAACAGAGACATTACCTTGTAATGCATTAACTATCACTTCCAAGAGATTAAGACCATGCTTAGATGCAGTCGAAAGAAAACAACGTATAGCCGTAGCCATGTTGGTTAGGACGCTGCTTGCTTGAGAACAGTTTCCATT
>NZ_JCACKS010000020.1:0-80476 GCF_059505505.1 Pelatocladus sp.
CTTTTGCTTGACACTTGATCTAGAATAGCAAGCTATTTTCTCTTTGTCAACTACTTCAGAAATCTTTTTTTCTGCTTTTTTGACTCTCTTGCTTGCTCTTTGCCTTTCGGCTTTCGCACTTGACTACTATATCAGCTTCTTTGTTTTTTGTTCTACTTTTTTGGCATTTTGGCATTCATTCCTTTTGGGCAATAACGGTTAATAGATCAGGCGACGCTTTACTATTAGCAAATCGATATCAGTCAGGCAGACTTCTGACTCTGAAGGGGACACAACTCGCACACATTCTTTCCGACGTTCACCCTAGGGCAAACGCATTTTGTCAACAAGAGCCTTACAATGTCAATAAACTTCAAGTTTATCGCATTAATGCCCACTTATTGACAATGATTTCAGCGATCGCCTTAATCCCTAAAAAACCAATCAAACAATAAATTCTTGTTTTTCCGTCTATACACCAATTTAAACTTTTTGTCAAGACTAATTAATTAAGATGCGTTTGCCCTGCACTCACCCTTGATCGGGTAGAGCGCTCTTATGCTGCTGCTAAAGCTCAAATTTGGTTTGGAGTTGAGCGATCGCCTGTAGATTGCACATATATGTTTATTGGCTGCATGTTTGAATAGTTAATCATTTTTTTTGTAGAGGCCTGCTAGTTACTCCCTTTTCATATTTCAAAGTGTAAACTCCATGACCTTGTAATACTCGATACCACATTCCCGCCTGTACTCCCGTGGAAAGCATCTTTCCAACATTCGTTTTTGCAGTTTTAAACTGATCCGACGTTAATTGATCACCATACAAATCTCGTACTATGGCATCAATATGAAAATGTAGATCAGGTCGGTGACGCATCAAAATTAAGACTGCATTTTGTATGGAGTATTCTTGAAATTCAGGTAGTAAAGGTAAAGTACCAGGTTTTCTGGGAATACTCAGTTTGGGGATGTCAGATATGTCTGGTTGTTCCGGTGAAGGAGCTGTAAATTTGGAATCTTTGGAATCTGATTTTGAGGTAGATGGTGATGTGGTTACAAATGAATTTATCTTATGGTCTAATTTCTGTTCTTGTTCTTGTTCTTGTTCTTGTTCTTGTTCTTGTTCTTGTTCTTGTTCTTGTTCTTGATCAAGCTTCGTGGCTTCTCCTTCCTCCTCAAGGGAATGAAGGCTATCCTCTAGATATGCCTGTGTAGATGATTCAGGTAAACGCTTGTGGATATGATTCATTTTCTCTTCCAGAGCGTACCCTGAAATAAGAGCTTCTAGGACATTTATCTGGTTGCGAATAAAAGACAGACGACGCTCCAAATCAGCAGTTTCTAAGATGTAGCGATCGCGTTCTGCTTCCAGTAACCTAAGAATCTCAGATAAATCAGCCATAGTAGTTTTGTTGTTTTTGAAAGGATACAGACAGGTGGACAGCAAGGAAGTTTTTGTTAAAGCTCACACTCGCCTTATTAGGCAAAGAATCTATCGTTTCGTATGTAAAGGATGCAACCTAGTCGTTGAACGGACTTGTTATCCTTCTAGACCTTTGTTTTGCGAACGATGCCGACCGCCAAAACTTCATTCATCAAAGCCTCAGTCAAAGGCTGAGTTGAAGTTAGCACGTGGTAAATCAAAGACCACAAAAAAGCCAGTTAGGCAACGCAAAAGAGGTTAGATAAGCAAAGAACCTATAACTACTACTCTCTAATCTGGTTTTAAGGTAGTAGTGAGAGTCACTCCATAATCACCCATTAAAGCTTCTCGCATTGCTATCTCACTGCTGAAGATGTGGCGTAGAAGCTGTCCTTCATAAACTAGTGTGACTTCATTCTGCTGGAAAGGCCAGGGAGATATGACTATTTGTTGATGATGGTCTTGATTGCTTAACAAGGTCAGGTCTAGAGTAGTTTCACCATTGAGTATCGGTACATGGTGAATCAACTGTTGTTGTGAAGTCATTCCCTGACAAAAGATGATTGAAAGTGTATCCCATATTGCCACTAGCTTTCTATTACGTGTGATTACTTCCGGTGTAACGTGAGTTGCATAGTATGCATCTTTTTTCAAGCTAGCTATGAGTTGTTCTTGAAAAAGATACTCCTGCTTGAGAAATTCCTCCACTATTTGGGTAGAGGTTGGCGAGTTTTGCCAAGTTGTAAACCTTTCGTACAAACCTGTTCCATGTAGCGAGACAAGCAAGGCTACATATCTACCCAATACAAGTGCCAACTGTTTCGCATGTGACCAAATATTTATGTGTTCTTGAGTAGAAAGTTCCGTGAAATGGTGAGGATAACCAGTTTGAGGATTAAGTGTAGGAGCTTGTTCCCAAAGTATCCAACCAATATCATGTTGTTCTGCGCCAAGACAAACTTCTTTTCTAGGTGCAAAATCACCAAAATATTCATTACCCCAGACTTGTGCTAGTTGACCTGAAAGCCAAGCATGATTTGGTTGAGTTATACAAATCAGTTCCTGTTTTGAGAAGCGATGCAACATTATTAATCAACACTCAAATTTATTTGCTCAACAATCTTGATTCCGGTTGTGCAGTGGTTTTCAGATCAGTATCTTGCTATCTGGGTTTACTACTACATACTCAGTCTAGCTTAGAGGGAAGGGGAAGAGGTAAGGAGACAAAATAGACAACAGAAACAAAGGGGGATCTCACAAATTTAAAACCTTTCCCCCTTTATCCAGAAATTTATATACCTGCCAATTCTATTTAGGCAAAACCAGTTGCAGAGCTTCTATGAATCGGTCTACATTTTCTTTACGACTGTTGAAACCCATGAGTCCAACACGCCAGACTTGACCAGCTAATTCACCAAGACCACCACCAATTTCAATGTTATGTTCTAAAAGTAACTGTCGGGCGATCGCTTTTCCATCCACGCCTTTAGGAATGCAGACTGTTGTGAGAGTTGGTAAACGGTACTCTCGCTGTACATGTAGTGACAATCCGATCTCTTCTAATGACTGCCAAAGATATTCTACGTTTTCTTGATGACGTTGCCAGCTGTTTTCCACTCCCTCTTCGGCAATTAGACGTAGTGCTTCCCGGAGTGCGTAATACATGTTAATGGGTGCTGTGTGATGATAAATTCGTTCACTACCCCAATATTTATTCAACAGCGTCATATCCAAATACCAGTTAGCCACTTTCGTTTGACGCTGTTGCAATTTCTTAACTGCGCGGTGACTCATTGTAAAAGGAGAAGCACCGGGTGGACAACCCAAGCCTTTTTGGCTACAGCTATAAGCAAGATCTACTCCCCATTCGTCCAAAAATATAGGAACACCACCTAAACTTGTAACTGTATCTATTAGCAGTAAACAGCCAAACTCACGACACAGTTCACCAACTCCCTCCAGAGGTTGACGTGCGCCTGTGGATGTTTCAGCATGAACCAAAGCTAAAATAGTTGGACGATGAGTTTGTACAGCAGTTTGTAATTCATCTAAGGAAAAGACTTGTCCCCAAGGCTTGGTAATCGTTCGCACATCTGCACCATAACGTCCAGCCATATCTACAAGTCGATTACCAAAATAACCGCTCACACCCACTAACACGACATCACCTGGTTCTACAGCATTAGCAATAGTTGCTTCCATTGCTGCTGTTCCCGTACCACTAACGGCGATGGTAAGGGGATTTTCCGTTTGCCATACATAGCGCAGCAATGATTGAATCTCATCCATGACGGCAAGAAAAGCTGGATCAAGATGGCCTAGCGGGGGAGTATTCATCGCTTGCAGAACTGCGGGATGAGCATTTGATGGACCAGGACCCAAAAGTAAGCGTTCTGGTGTGGCTAGGGGTTTGAGTTGCAACCTCTGGTTGTTATTGATTGATACTGTTTGCGCCATTATTCTTGTAGTGAGATCAGACTTTATTACGCATCATACCGTTCATTTGTAGGGTCACGAGTTTTCTATTTTTGACTATGAATTTCCTAAAATTTTAAGTAATTGTACTGTTTATCTTAATAAATTGAATATTTTTGTTACTAAAAAAGCTAATTATTTTTTGTATAAAAAATCGTCTGGCATCTCTCATATTAATTGAGTGTATCTCTGGGAAGATAACTTGAACATTTCCTTGTGTTTGAATTAGCTACAGCTATGTTTACTCAAACAAAGCTCGCATAGAAGGAGAAAAATGTCAGTTAGTTTATTATTGACTACTTTGTTAACAACAAACTTGGCATTTCTGAAGTTGACGTTAGCAGAAGTTAAATGGAAAACACTACCCTTAGCTCAAATTCAAACTCCAGCTAAATCTATGTCTTCCAAAGCAGCTTTAGAAAGATTATTTATTAGCGAACAAATACAAACTGAGTGGTTTGCATCGGACTTTTTAGCTCAAGTTCCTATCGAACAAATGCGACAATTAATTGCTGAGTTGAAGAGTCAATTAGGAACCTATCAAAATATACAACAAAAGATACAAAATAATACTCAAGATTATTTAGTTTTGTTTAGTCAAGGTTCAGTGCCTACAAAAATAGTTTTGAATAGCAAAGGGCAAATTTCTGGACTGCTTTTTCAGCCACCGCAAGCCAAAGTCATTAGTTTAGAAGAAGCAAGTGCTAAATTTAAGGCTTTACCTGGTAAAGTCAGTTTTTTAGTTCAAGAAGGCAAAACGACACAAGCTGCATTAAATACCAAAATACCTCTGGCAGTAGGTTCAGCCTTCAAATTAGCCGTACTCAAAGCACTAAAATCACAAATAGAAGCAGACAAAAGGACATGGAAAGATATAGTACAAGTACAATCTAGTGTGAAAAGTTTACCTTCTGGAATATTACAAACCTGGCCGAATGGAACATATTTGACAGTGCAAACACTCGCGGCTTTGATGATATCTATCAGTGACAATACAGCAACAGATTTATTAATTAATCTGATTGGGCGACAACACATTGAGTCTGTCTCACCTCGTAATCGTCCCTTCCTGACTACCCGTGAATTATTTATTTTAAAAGCTTCTAAAAACCGGGAGTTGCTGAAGCGTTATCGCAAAAGCGACGAAGCTCAACGTCGTATCATACTCACAGAAGTGGCAAAAAAACCGCTTCCTAATGCTAATGAATTTGACCCAGCTAAACCAGTTGCTCTTGATGTAGAATGGTATTTTACTGCTGAAGAACTCTGCGGACTAATAGAGCAAGTTGCCGATTTGCCACTGATGAGTATTAATCCTGGCATTGTTGTTGATCGCAAAGATTGGCAGCAGGTGGCGTTTAAAGGTGGATCTGAACCTGGTGTTCTCAATCTAACAACTTGGTTACAGGCAAAGAATGGCAAAAATTACTGTGTAGTTGCCACTTGGAATAACAGTGATGCACCTGTAGAAGAATCTAAATTTATGGCATTGTACACTGGAGTAGTTGCCAAACTTGCAGCGAACAAATAATTGTTTACCAATATCCTAAAATTTATTCAATCATCAGGAAATTGCCAAGATGATATACGTTCTACATCTTTGCTATCACATTTAGTGCATACAGCGTCCAATATTGAATCCATCCACTCATAACCACAAGTACGACAATGGCAAAAAATATTGTTGCGGTTTGCATTTTTGATACCTTGATGCCATTGGTCTAGTTGATCAGCATTGGAGAAAGGAAAACTATTGAACATTTACTAAAAACCCTTCAAAGATCGCCCAAGCGATCGCTCTGTTTCACATCTAGAATTATTATGAGATAGTTCTTCATTGCCAAGACGAATCCCATAAGCAAGGAAAGCAAGAACAATTTCTCTTTTATCTCCCTTGTCCCCTTTTATCCCCCAATTCAAGGCATCTCACCCCTAAGTTTTTCAGCTTGATAAAAAGAACTATTTGCTTCTTGTTGCTTACCTAATCCCTTTAAAATTTCTCCTCGAATATCCCAAATATCTGGATCTTTTGGTTGCAAATCTCTAGCTTTATCAATGGCAAGTAGTGCTTCTTGATAGCGTTTCAATTCTAACAATGCGAGTGCTTTACCTATCCATGCAGGATGAAAATCACCTTTGAGTACAATTGCCTGCTCAAAAGCTTTAATAGCTTCTTCGTGATTTCTTAGGGTTTGTGTGAGTAAAATTCCTTGGTTAAACCAAACTAAATAATCTTGGGGACGGACTTGACTAGCTTGTTTAAAAGCAAAAAGAGCTTCACTAGCTTTTCCTAATACATTTAAGGCGTTACCTTTACCAATTAACGCTTCATAAAAATTATTGTCTATGTTTAGTGCTTTTTCATAAGAATCCAGTGCATCTTGTGGACGATTTAATTTAAGTAATATTGAACCTCTATCAGTCCAATATATTGGATTTTTGCTTTTAAATCTGAGAAGATCATCATAAGATAGAAGAGCTTCTTGAAAATATTCTTTTGCAGCTTGTTTTCCTTGCGATTGTTCGATCGCAAAGCCTATTTCTTGCCAAATTCTGGGATCATCAGGTCTAATTTGCTTCAGTTGATTCAAATACTGCAAAGCTTCTTGTCTTTTACCTGTTGCTAATAAAGATAAACTTTTTCCACTTAATCCTTCTGGATTATTATTATCAATTTTTAGTACTTTTTCATAAATATCTAAGGCTTCTTGATAATTTTGCTGTTTATATAATACTTTGCCTTTATTAATTAATATTTTAACTAAAAGTTTTTGGTCTTTTGGTTCTAGAAAAATCGCTCTATTATAAGATTGTAGGGCGGCAAAATCACGTCCCAAAAGAAACAAAGCATCACCTCGTCCTTTCCAAACTTCAGGAGAATTGGGTTGAAGTTGTTTGAGAGAGGTAAATTTATCTAGAGCAGCTTCTCCTTGACGTTCATCAAGTAGTTTATTAGCTTCATATAAATAATATATAGGTCGTATAAATGGATGAAAGAATTCTATAAAAGCTATGATTCCTACTAATAATATTAATACGATTGGAATCTGCCAAATTTTTATAAATCGTAGATTAGTAAGTATTATTCGATGATCAGATGTGTAATAAGTTGGCGGTTGAGTGGGTGGTGAACTAATTTTCGTTTTATTTAAATCCTCAATAACTGTATTTACTGATTGATAACGATGGTCTGGGTTGTTATAGACCATTTTGACTAAAATTGCATTCAGAGAAGGGTCAATATTAATATCGCTAGGTAAGATGATATTATCTTTTTCATTCCATCTTAATTCTCTAGGATGCATTCCAGTTAATAGTTGGATTGCTGTTAAGCCCAAAGCATAGATATCGCTATTAAAACGTGGTCTTCCTGCCATTTGTTCTGAAGGAGCATATCCAGGAGTTCCAATCATTGTTTGTGTTATTGATGATTGAGATGATGGATATTGACTGTCTAGTTTTTTCACAGATCCAAAGTCAATCAAGACAAATCTGTTGTCTCCTTTTCTAATAATTAAATTGGAGGGTTTGACATCACGATGAATAATATTTTTTGCATGTAAATATGCTAGTACAGATAAAATTTGTTGTAAGAAATTAACTACTGTGTATTCGGGCCATTTTTGATGAACTAGTTCTGCTAAAGATGTACCTTCTATATATTCTTCAACTATATAATAACTGTTGTCTTCTTCCAGATAGTCAAAGAACTTAGGAACTTGCTGGTTAGTCTGTAAAGTATTTAAGATATTAACTTCTCTGTGAAAAAATCTTTTAGCTGTTTCAAGATCAGCATTGAGAGGATCGAGTTTCTTTATTGCACATAATATATTAGAGTATGTATCTGTAGCCAAATAGGTGACGCCAAAACCTCCCCTGCCTAGCTCTTGGATGATTTGGTAGCGGCCACATAATAGATTGTTGTTGCCTTCCGTCATCTTAATATATATTCCTTCATTTAAAGCAATATTTTATAACTACCTATATTTCATTTTAGTTTCCTAAACTACCTCGTTAAATTTTATTATGATTCTCTATACTACAAACCATATTCTATGGTATTTAAGTTTAATTAATAAAAGTTAATCAAGTTTTAATGCACAACCACACTTTTAAACTGAATTTAACTGTTTCCTTATTCTTGGAAGTTTTAATAGCGTTCTCTGCTCTGAAAGCTTCTGCTGGAAACTTACCATCCAAGGCTCTGAACACCGACAGTTTTTCTGTCAGAAGTCACCAATCACAGATCAACACCCAACAGCTAGAAAATACCACAACTGCTGTAGAAAGCAAAATCAGCCAGAATAACGAAACAGAAATTGGGAACGAATATAATTCTCTCAATGATCATGTTCAACTTAAATCAGATCCTCCCAATGGTTTTAAATTACATCAACTAGTTGGCACCAATCAAGACAAAGACTTGGATAAAATCCTGATTTTATCGCAAGTTCTTGGTCCTCTGCCTCCTACACCACCACCAAAGCCAATCCCAACGCCACAACCATCGCCTACACCTCCTCTAGATACAACTCCATCTCCACCACCAGAATCTCCAACGCTTCCCGGAATTCCTGGAACTATTACAATTGAGAAATTTAATTTTGAAGGAAACACAGCATTTAGTAATCAACAGTTAAGCGAAGCAACAAAACCTTTTCTTAACCGACCGATAACTTTTGCCGAACTTTTACAAGTTGAAAATATCATTACTAATCTATACATCAATGCGGGGTATGTTAATTCCGGTGCGGTGATTCCAGCAGAGCAAAGTTTTGCAAAGGAAGGTGCTGTTGTTAAAGTTCAAATCATTGAAGGTGGAATAGAAGATATCAAGGTGACAGGTACGAAGCGACTACAACCGAACTATGTGCGTAGTCGGATCGCTTTAGCAACCTCCAAGCCCTTAAATCGAGAACGGCTTTTAGAAGCACTGCAATTATTACAACTTGATCCCCTCATTGCCAATATTTCTGCGGAATTATCTACAGGTTCACGTCCAGATCAAAGTCTATTGGAAGTAAATGTTGTAGAAGCAGATTCTTTTAAAGTAGATATATTTGCTGATAACGCTGGTGATCCCAGTGTGGGAACCTTTCGTCGCGGTGTTAACCTGAGTGAAGGTAATCTTTTGGGCTTTGGCGATCGCTTTTCTTTTGAATTCATCAACAGCGATGGTAGTAACGCTTTTGACTTAAGTTATGCATTCCCTATAAATGCTCGCAACGGTACTGTAGGCTTTAACACTGGTAGAACGGCTGTAACAGTAGTAGAACCACCCTTTGATCGAATCGATATTACGGGTGACTATTATTACATAGATTTGAATGTGCGTCAGCCAATTTTCCAAACTCCGACTCAAGAATTCGCACTCGGCTTAACTTTCTCCAGACAGCAAAGTGAAAATCAATTATTGGGAGAAAACTTTCCTTTATCTGCGGGTGCAGATGACAAAGGAAGAACTCGCCTCTCGACAGTTAGGTTTTTTCAAGAATACACCCAACGCAACTCTCAACAAGTCTTTGCTTTGCGATCGCAATTTAGTCTTGGTGTAGGCTGGCTTGATGCTACCGTCAACAGCGATGCTCCAGATAGTCGCTATTTTGCTTGGCGAGGACAAGGACAGTATGTGCGCTTATTAGCGCCAGATACCTTGCTTGTATTGCGTTCAGAAATGCAATTCGCAAGCACATCCCTTGTACCCATCGAACAGATTCGCTTGGGAGGTTTGCAAACTGTCAAGGGTTATCGACAAGATCAGTTTTTAACAGATAATGGCTTATTTGCTTCAGCCGAAGTCAGATTTCCTGTTTGGCGCAGAAGACAAGTAGAAGGAGTTTTGCAAGTCATACCCTTTATCAACTTTGGCGTCGGCTGGAATAATGACTCTGATTCCACTCCCGATCCCAATACCAATACCTTAATTGGTACAGGCTTAGGTTTGCAATGGCAAATGGGTGAAACCTTTAGCGCTCGTCTTGACTATGCTGTTCCTCTAATCGATGTCGAAGGGGACAGAGATCGGACACTGCAAGAACAAGGTTTGTATTTCTCAATCAATTACAGTCCCTTTTAGGTTGGTCGTTGGTCATTGTTCATTGGTCATTTGGTAAGGGTTTCGATAGTCTTTTCGTTTGGTAACTCGTGTTCTGTTTATTCAGTACGATTTACTTGACTTCGGGAGATTGAGAGATTCAGAAGAAAGAATTTTGCTTGCTTGTTGTGACGATCTTTGTGAGAGTTGACGATGAAATTATTTTGCTTACTAGTTCTATTCACCTTATCCCCAAGTATTTTCAGCATTCTGGTATTGCAGAATAGAGCTACTGCACAAATTATCCCAGATGGCAAGCTGGGTGGAACAGAAAATTCGGTTGTGAATCCAGATGTGATTGATGGTATTGGGAGCGATCGTATTGATGGAGGTGCAATCCGTGGGTCAAATTTGTTTCATTCTTTTCAAGACTTCAATATAGATGCAGGTAGGGGAGCTTATTTTTCCAACCCTGCTGGAATTGCCAATATCCTCACCAGAGTCACAGGTGGTAATCCCTCGAATATTCGAGGGAAGCTTGGTGTTTTAGGTAACGCTAATTTATTTTTACTGAATCCAAAAGGGATTTTTTTTGGACCGAATGCAAGTTTAGATCTGCGTGGTGGTTCATTTTTTGGCAGTACAGCTGATAGTCTGGTATTCGATAATTTTGAATTCAGTGCCAGCAATCCACAAGCAGTACCGCAACTAATTATTAATATTCCCATCGGCTTGAGATTTCGAGATAATCCAGGCAGTATTAGCAACAATGCTCCTCTTCAAGTACAAACGGGAAACACCTTGTCACTATTAGGTGGTAATGTCAACTTAGATGGAGGAAGCCTCATCGCACCAGAAGGAAAAGTTGAGTTAGGAGGATTGACGCAAGCAGTAACCATAGGATTAGACCCTGATGGTAATCTCAGTTTTCCCAATGGTATCACCAGAGCAGATGTACTGCTGAGAAATACTTCCAGGGTTAATGTAGCAGATCAAGGAAAGGGTAGTGTGAGTATCATTGCCCGAAACTTAAACATAGAAACTGGAAGTATTGTATCTGCTGGTATTAAACCAAACTTAACAGCTAGTACTTCTGTACCTGGAAACGTCACCCTTGACGTAACTGAGGCGATTAAGATTAATGGACAAAGCTTGGTAGAAAATGTCGCTGATCGGAATGCTATTGGTGACGCAGGTGACGTTATTGTCAAAGCCAATTACTTGGAACTGACTGGTGGCGGACGGATTCGCACACGTACTATCGGTAGGCAAAGTAATGCTGGTGACATTAACATCACCGCAGGAGATATTTTCATCAGTAATCCTGTTTACTGGCCTATAGACAAAGCTCCCCCAGAAGATAAGCCTGCACTTGATGCCAGTAGTAATATCAGTGATATTTCTGGTTCAGGACGTAGTGGCAAAATATCACTCACAGCCGATGGTAATATCACTTTGATTGGGGAAGGTTCACCTGGAACTGTAGACCGTGAGAATAAGGTAATATCCACTTATAGTGTAGGTAGAGGAGCATTAGGCGACGGAAATATTTCATTAAAAGCAAAAGGCTCCATTTCATTATCGAACGCTAATCTTGTAACCACTGTCAGTACTGACAACAGTAATGCTGCTGCTGGAAAAATATCATTGCAGGGCGATACTTCTGTAAGCTTAACCAATAACAGTCAACTTGCTGCCACAGGTTACGGTCGAGGCAATCCTAGCACAGTTATATTGAGATCTAACGGTCCAGTAAAAGTTCAATCTAGTGCTATTTTTGCTGATATCCGCAACGCAGCTAAATTTGAAGATGCTGGAAAGATATCTATTGGGGGAGAGTCGGTATTTATTACTGATGGTTCAACAGTAACAGCGACAACGGGCGGAAGTGGTCCATCTTCAGGTAACTTTGGTGGTCTGATTGAAGTTAATGCCACAGATACAGTTGAAATATCCGGTATCACTCCATTATTTGCTAACCAGGTGTTAATGAGATTAAGTCGCCCACAGTCAGCATACAGCACATTAGTCACAAATACTATTGGCAATGGACCTGCTGGTAACATTATTATTAACACTGATACTTTGCGTGTCAGTAATGGAGGAAACTTAAAAGCTACAACTCAAACAGCTTTTCCGGGAGGAGATATCACCGTCAACGCTCGTGTAATTGAGTTTACTGGTGGTGGTAAAATTCTTAACACTGCCTCAAACAGAGGTAATGCAGGTACAATTAACCTCAACGCGTCTGACCGCATCACTATTTCAGGCAGCAACCCCAAATTTGAGGAAACATTTAATCAATACATAAAAAATGAGATAGCGTTCGGTCAGAAGGAAATTAATGCTAGACAAAACGCAGAAAGTAGATTAGGAACTCTTGATACTGCTGCTAGCGGAATTTACGCTTATACCTTACAAAATTCCCCAGCCCAAGGGGGAAGCTTAAAAATTAGAACCGGACGCTTACTCGTTAACAATGGTGCAAAAATCAATGTCGGTAGTCAAGGCGCAGGACGAGCAGGTAATATAGAAGTTACGGCAGCTAAAGACATTCGGCTAGATAACAATGCGTCAATTACCGCTGATACTAGAGGTGGTCAAGGTAATATCACCCTCAACTCTGGTGACTTAATCTTGCGTCGCAATAGCAATATTACAACTAATGCTAAGGGTACAGTTGGGGGTGGGAATATCATTATCAACACTGGTAATCTAGTAGCCTTAGAAAATAGCGATATCACCGCCAATGCCGAACAAGGTTCTGGGGGAAATATATTTATTAAAGCTAATTATCTCTTCCGTAGTAAGGATAGTGATATCACTGCTTCTTCTGACCGTGGACTAGAGTCTAATGGAACAGTAGAAATCAACACTACGGATGTTAACCCCAGTCAAGGATTAGCCGAATTACCAGAGAATATTATAGATCTTACAAATCAAATAGCCCAAAATCCTTGTCAAAAAGGTTCTGGTAGTTCATTTACTGTCACTGGACGGGGTGGTTTACCATCCAGCCCAAATGATAGCTTTAGCAGCAACGAGACTCGTGTAGATTTAGTAGAACCTGTCGCTAGTAGTAGTAGTAATTCCCCAAATCTTACAATCAATCAGTCACCAGTGATTCGTCAGACCACCAAAAATATTGTTCCTGCTCAAGGATGGGTATTTAACAAAAAAGGTGAAGTCGTTTTGACAGCCTATGATCCCACGAATTCTAGTCAGGGACGCACTTTTCAACCAACTGCGGCTTGTTCAGTGACCAGTTATCAGTGACCAGTTATCAGTTATCAGTTATCAAACTTAACATCTTGTACAAGGTAATGGTCAGCCGCAGCTAGACAGACAAAAATCGCAAGACAAGGGTTTTAAATCCTTGATTTTCTGTTAGTTCCCGTATGTGGAATTGGTTTGTATAGCCGCGATTTTTAACCGCTAAGGCTAGATGCAAGATTTTAGCAAACTGATAACTGATAAATGTTTGTTGAGATTTATCACTCTCCTGAAATAAGGAGGCTTCTATTATGCTACGTACAAAACATGGTTTATTCGGGAATTACATAACTCTTCAAAGTTGCAAAAACTACAGACACAAACCTTTGCTTCTCTTATCTACCGAGCAAGAAAAGATTAATCCTGCTTTTAATCAGGCTGGGGATATCAAGAGATCACAATTGTTATTTGCCATAGCTTTGTTTTTACCAAACTTCATGATTCTGATGTTTGTGGGTAAAGCTGTAGCACAGATTACCCCAGATGGCAGCTTGGGTGCGGAAAGTTCTGTTGTGAATCCAGATGTGATTGATGGTATTGGGAGCGATCGCATTGATGGAGGTGCGATCCGTGGAGCAAATTTATTTCATTCTTTTCAAGACTTCAATATAGATGCAGGGAGGGGAGCTTATTTTTCCAACCCTGCTGGAATTGCCAATATTCTTACCAGAGTCACAGGTGGTAATCCCTCGAATATTCAAGGGAAGCTTGGTGTTTTAGGTAACGCTAATTTATTTTTACTCAATCCAAAGGGGATTTTCTTTGGACAAAATGCCAGTCTAGATGTGGGTGGTTCTTTTTTCGCTACGACAGCTAACAGTTTGTTATTTGAGGGCGGTTTGGAATTTAGTGCTACAGATTTGCAAACATCGCCACAGTTAAGTATCAATATTCCGATTGGCTTGAGATTTCGGGATAATCCTGGAAAGATTCAGGTACAAGGTAATGGTCAGGGACTCAGGAAAAATAACTCTCTGATAGATACTACAGATGCGTTGCGGGTGGAATCAGATAAAACCTTAGCTTTAGTAGGCGGTGATCTCAGTTTGGAGGGAGCAACACTTAAGACTGCTGGCGGACGCCTAGAATTAGGCAGTGTTGCTGGAGAAGGTCAAGTCAGTCTCACTCCTATTAACAAAGGATTTTCCTTGGGTTATGATGCTGTAAAAAACTTTGGCAATATTCAACTATCGCAACAAACAGCAGTTGATGCTAGTGGGGAAGGTGGTGGTGATATACAAATTAGGGGTAAGCGCTTTACTCTTAGCAATGGTTCCCAGATTGAAGCAAGTACTCTGAGGTCTAAATCAGGAGGTAACTTGGAGGTGAACGCTTCAGAGTCAGTAGAGTTGAGCGGGTATCACATTTCCTCAGATGGTCTGTTTTTTGCCAGTGGATTGTTTAGTCAAGTCTACTCAGGAGCAACAGCAAACGCAGGCAATATCAATATTACAACAGGATCGCTATCTATAAATAATAAGGCTCGATTAGATTCCGGCACTTTTGGCAGGGGGAACGGAGGTAGTGTCAATATCAATGCGAATGATACTGTTTTTCTAGATGGTAAAGATAGTCTGATTTCCACTAATGTGTTTTTTGGTGCTGTTGGTAATAGTGGGGGGATAAATATTAACACAGGTTCACTTTTTGTCACCAATGGCGCTCAAATACAATCTGGTGTAGAAGGGCGAGGAAATTCCGGAGCAGTAAAGATTGTAGCTCGTGATATCGTTTCTTTTGATGGACGTAGTGAAGGTAGATTTCCTAGTAATATCTTGACGACTGTACTAGATAGAGGTAGAGGCAATAGTGGTGGAATTGATATCACTACTGGTTCTCTATTTATCACTAATGGTGCTGAACTAGACAGCAACACAAGAGGAAGAGGTAATGCAGGAAATATATCTGTAAACGCTCAAGACAAAGTTTATTTATCGAAATCTTTTATTAACAGCAGGGTTTCTGAGGGACGTGGTGTAGGTAATGGCGGTGATATCAAAATTACAACAGGCTCCCTTGTGCTTAAGGATGGTTCAGCACTACTAGCTGATTCAGAGAACCAAGGAAATGCAGGCAATATTATCATTGAGGCTCGTGATTCTGTAATCCTTGAAGGTGAACGTCCTATTGCGAGTGGGCGTAAATTTCCCAGTCGAATTAGTACCACAGTCGGATCAAAGGCGGTGGGAGAGGGAGGAGATATTAGTATCTCTACAAGATTGCTATCGCTTAAAGATCAGGCATTTATAAATTCTTCTACTTACGGACGGGGAAATGCAGGAAATATCGATATTACTACAGGATCATTTTCTTTAGTTAATGACTCTGCACTTAGTTCCAATACTTTTGGACAGGGAGATGCTGGTAACATTAAAGTCAACGCTAATTCATTTCTGCTTGATGGCGCTCAATTAAGTACTAGAAGTGATGTCGAAAATCGCCAAGCAGGTAACATAGAAGTTACGACAACCAAAGACATCCAGCTCGACAATGGTGCATTAATTACAGCCGAGACTAAAGGTGGTCAAGGTAATATCAGCCTTCGCTCCCGCGATTTATTCTTACGTCGCAACAGCAACATCACTACAAACGCTACAGGTACAGCTACAGGTGGCAATATCAACATTAAAACTGGTAACTTAGTTGCCTTAGAAAATAGTGATATCAGTGCGAATGCGGAAGAAAGCTTTGGAGGCAGAGTGATTATTAAAGCCGACAGCATTTTTGGTACTGAGTTTAGAGTTCAGCGCACACCAGAAAGTGATATTACTGCCTCTTCTGAATTAGGATCTGATTTTAGTGGTACTGTTCAAATTGACACCGCAGATGTTGACCCTAGTCAGGGATTAGTTGAATTACCTGATAATATTGCAGATCCGAGCGATCGCATTGCCGAAAATCCCTGTCAAAAAGGTATAGGTAGTGAATTTACTATTACAGGGAGGGGTGGTTTTGCTCCTGGACCAGATGAAAGTTTTAGCAGCGATAATACCCGTGTTGATTTGGTAAAACCTGTTACTAGGAACAGTAATCTCCAAAGTCTAACTATTAAACAATCGCCAACCCAATCCACAGTCAAGAAAATTATTCCAGCTCAAGGATGGGTATTTAACGATAAAGGTGAGGTGCTTCTTACAGCCTATGATCCCACAGCGAATATTCCTCAACGCAATTCCCAGACAACTGTAGCTTGTCCTGCGTCCTATTAAATCAGTTAACCGCTAACAGTTAACAGTTTGTGAATTGATTTCTTAACTGTCCAAGGTATTAACAGGAAGGGGTGGTTTTGCTCCTGGGCCAAATGAAAGTTTTAGCAGCGACAATGTGCGCGTTGATTTAGTCAAGCCAACTGACAACAGTAGTAATTCCCGCAGATCAACTGTTAACCAGCAAACTATCCAAACTAAAAAAATTATCCCAGCTCAAGGATGGATATTTAACAACAAAGGTGAAGTGGTTCTCACAGCTTATGATCCCACAGCACACAGTTATCAACGCAATTCTCGTACTACTGCGGTTTGTGCTGCTGGTTTTTAAGGCTTTTTAAGAGTAGTAGATTTCCTAGTTCAATAACTGTTTAATAAACAACAGAGAAGATCAACAGACTACTATAAAATCCCAGGAAACCTAATATGCGATCGCTCTTCTTCTTGATCTTATCCCTGCTGACTTTAGGCTATCTTGCACCTATACATAAAGCTATAGCGCAACTTACCCCAGATAGCAGCTTGGGTGCGGAAAGTTCTGTTGTTAATCCTAATGTTGTTGATGGGGTTGATCTGATCACTGGTGGATCAACTCGCAACTCAAATTTATTTCACAGTTTTCAAGATTTCAACGTGAATGCAGGTAGGGGTGTTTATTTTTCCAATCCTGCTGGTATTGCTAATATTCTTACCAGAGTCACAGGTGGTAATCCCTCAAGTATTCAGGGCGTTCTTGGTGTTGTAGGTAACGCTAATTTATTTTTGATTAACCCAAGAGGAATTTCTTTTGGGCCGAATGCAAGTCTAGATTTGCGTGGTGGTTCATTTTTTAGCACTACAGCCGATAGTGTATTATTTGACAATTTTGAATTCAGTGCCAGTAACCCGCAAGCAGTTCCGCAATTAACCATTAATATTCCCATTGGTTTGAGATTTCGGGATAATCCTGACGGTATCACTCATAATGTAAACACTATTGGTTTTGGAGTGCAACCAGGAAAGACACTGGCATTAGTAGGTGGTAACGTCAGCTTAGATCAAGGAATTGTGTATGCACCAGGAGCAAGAGTTGAATTAGGAGGATTATCACAAGCAGGAACAGTTGGGTTGAATCCTGATGGTAGCTTGAGTTTTCCCAGTAATGTGACAAAAGCTGATGTCTCACTAGCAAACTTGGCTACAGTCAATGTAGCTGGTGAAGGGGGAGGTAGTATTAATGTCAATGCTCGCAATTTCGATCTGTTTGAGGGTGGAGATCTGATTGCTGGAATTGCATCAGGTTCGGGAACGCTTTCATCTCAAGCTGGCGATATTGTCGTTAATGCATCAGGAGCAGTGAAAATTGAGGGAAATACTAACACTAGTCGAATCAGAAATGTAGTATTTTCTTCAGGAAAAGGTAACGCCGGAAATGTGATTATCAATGCCAATAGTTTGGAAGGAACTGGTAATTTTATTATTGGTTCTTTGAGTTTTGGAGAAGGTAATGCAGGAAAAGTAAATATTACAGCAACAGATAAAGTATCCTTGCAGGGATTAGAGGGACAAAGTAGCGGAATCAGTAGTACTGTTGGTTCCTCATCTACAGGTAGTGCTAATGATGTTGTGATCGATACGCGATCGCTATCTTTATCCAACTTTGCTGCATTAGCTACCTCCACAACTGCAAAGGGAAATGCAGGAAATATCCGCATCAAAGCTTCTGAGTCTGTTTCCGTTAGTGGCAACTCTACCATCCAAGCTGCTACCTTTGCATCTGGGAATGCAGGAAAAATTATTATTGATAGTCCGAATGCAAATGTTTCCTTTGATCAGAGCTTAGTCAGTACTTCTGTTTTTGGCAATTCAAATATATCTGGAGTTGATTTAATTGGTACCGGACAAGGAGGCGATATTGAAATTACTGCGCGATCGCTTTCCCTAGACAATGGCTCGCAACTATTTACTGGTACTTTTGGCTTTACAGGAGAAAATGGCCCCCCTAATGCAGGGAATATTAACTTGAACATTTCTGAGTCTCTAAATGTTCGAGGTACTTCTCGACTGCGTTCCCAAACAGAGGGAGACGGTAAAGCAGGTAATATCCAAGTTAAGACGGGTTCACTGTTGTTAACTGACGGAAGTCAATTTAATTCCAGTACTTTTGGCAAGGGAGATGCTGGTTTTATAAACATTAATGTTATCAAAGATGCCATTTTTGATGGAATAGCAAGCAACGGAAATCCTAGTGGTGTTGCAAGCGAAGCAGTAAACCCAAGTGAAGGTAATGCAGGTAGTATAGACATCAGTGCAAACAACCTCTTTTTGAGAAATGGTGCTCGAATTAGCGTTAGTACCTTTGGACAAGGAAATGCAGGCGCGATCAAAATTACGGCTGGCGATACACTCTCAGTTGATGGACTTGGAACCAATAATGTTTCTAGTTCGATTTCCAGTCTTGTTGGTGGTGTAGTACCTCAATCAAGTGGCGATCGCAAAGGTGGTGATATCTCGATTAATGCAGGATCACTTTCTTTGACAAATGGTGGTCAAATCATTGCTAGTACTTTTAGCAAGGGAGATGCTGGGAACATCACCATTAACATTATTAAAGATGCCATTCTTGATGGAGTTGGAAGTAACCAACAGCCTAGTGCTATTGCTAGTGAAGTAGATACAAATGGTAATGGTAATGGTGGTAGTATCGACCTGAGTGCAAACAACCTGTTTCTCAAAAATGGCGCTCGAATTAGCACCAGTACTTTTGGACAAGGAAATGCAGGTGCGATCAAAATTAAGGCTGGCGATACACTCTCAGTTGATGGAATTGGAAGCAATAATATTTCTACTCAAATTTCCAGTATTGTTGCAGGTGTAGTACCTCAATCAAGTGGCGATCGCAAAGGTGGTGATATCTCGATTAATGCAGGATCACTTTCTTTGGCAAATCGTGGTCTAATCATTAGTAGTACTTTTGGCAAGGGAAATGCAGGTGATATCTCACTAAAGGTTGATGGTCCGATTAAACTTACTAATTCCAGCCAAATCAGAAGCAATGTAGAACAAGGAGGTGAAGGACTTGGAGGTGATATCAATATTGATACCAAATCCCTCACCCTCACTGATGGTAGTGAGATTGGTGCTATTGTTTTTCGCGCAGCAAACGGTTTACAAGCTGGAAAAGGAAAAGCAGGAAACCTTGTAATCAATGCTAAAGATTTTATCGATATTTCTGGCACTGGTTCTACAGGATTCTCTAGTGGTATATTTGCCAGCGCTGAAAGAGGAACAATCGCAACTCAGCCTCAAGCAGCAGGTGATATTACTATTACCACAGGTGACTTCAGGATCGCGAACGGCGCAGTCGTAGATGCATCAACATGGAATGATGGTAGTGGGGGTAGCATCACTATTAACGCCAAAAACTTTACAGCTACTGATGGTGGACAAGTACTGACAACTTCTCGTGGTAGTGGTGCTGCTGGAGATATTACCCTCAAAGTATCTGATAATCTAACTATTAGTGGTAGTGACCCCAACTTTAATCAACGAATTGAACAAGCTAAAAAATTTGCTTCACCAGACGACACAATAGATGACATAATAAGTAATCAAGGCGCGCAAAGCGGTATTTTTGCTAACACAACTGAAGGTTCCACAGGCAAAGGTGGTAGCATTTTCATTGACCCCAAACAAGTCACAATCAAAGATGGTGGGATTATTTCAGCAACCAGTTCGGGTACAGGAGAAGCAGGTAATATAAATATACAAGCTGGTAATCTCACCCTAGACAGGGGAACAATCACAGCTGAAAGCGGTAGTGCTACAGGTGGTAATATCACACTAGATATTAACGATGTGTTGTTATTACGCCGTAATAGTCTCATATCTGCCACTGCTGGGAGAAATCAGGGTGCTGGTAATGGCGGTAATATCAACATTAACACTGGCTTGCTCGTAGCTTTACCCCAAGAAAATAGTGATATCAAAGCAGACGCATTTAGTGGTAGCGGGGGTAACATTAATATCCAAACTGACGCGATCTTTGGTATTCAACCGCGTGATTTCTCTACACCTCTCAGCGATATTACCGCCAGTTCGGAATCGGGTATTTCTGGCAATGTTAACCTCAACACATTAGATATTGACCCGACTCAGGGATTAAGTGAATTACCAGAAAACACTACAGACCCCAGCAACCAAATCGCTCAAAATCCCTGTCAAAAAGGTTCTAATAGTTCTTTTGTACTATCTGGGCGCGGTGGTATTCCATCTAGTCCTAACGACAGCTTCAGCAGTGACAATGTGCGTGTTGATTTGCTACAGCCTATTACCAGTAGCAATAATCCTCAAAATGTAACTAATAATCCACCTAAGATTCAAACTGCAACTAAACAAATTATTCCTGCTCAAGGGTGGATATTCAACGAAAAAGGCGAGGTTGTTCTTACAGCCTATGATCCCACAACCTCTGGTTCTCAGCGCAGTAGTAAAGTACCTGCGTCTTGTCCTGCACCGTTTTAAATCAGTTATCAGTTATCAGTTATCAGTTATCAAATTCTATTACTTACTGTTAACTGTTAACTGATTTCTACTTATTATATTAACCATCACCAAACAACAAATAATAGTATTGGGAATATAAGATGAAACCAAACGGAAAGATGTTTAATCGTAATTTAACTAGTCAATTTAAAAGAATTTATCATAAGCGATCGCTGTTTCTAGCAATTTTACTGTTTATCTTTGCATCTACTGCACCGCTTGTGATTGCTAAGGTTTCGCAAGCAACTCAAATTGTACAAACTCAGTCAAATACACAACAGCTAGTTAACCAAGCTACTCAGTTATACCGTTCTGGCCAGTTCCAAGAAGCAGCAGCTGTTTGGGAAAAAGCAGTATCTGCATTTTCTACTCAAAAAGATAATTTAAATCAAGCAATGGCTTTGAGCAATCTTTCATTGACTTATCAACAACTCGGACAGTGGGAAAAAGCCATCAAAGCTAGCCAAGACAGTTTATTAGTACTGCAAATTCAGCCCCAAAGTCAAGACAAACAGAAAATTTTTGCGCAAGCTTTAGATATTCAAGGTTATTTACAAAGAGATATTGGACAATCGACACAAAGCCTTGAAAGTTGGCAAGAAGCAGCAAAAATTTATAGTCAAATCAAAGAACCTGCAAAATTAGCACAAAACAAAATTAACCAAACCCAAGTTATGCAAGATTTGGGTCTTTTTCCCCGTGCTTGCAAAACTTTGTTAGAAGTCTTAAATCCAGAGATGGGAGTGAGCAATTGTCAAGAGTTTAATCAATTATCATCAGAAGAGTTAACAGAAAAAATCCAAAAAGTTACAAGTAAATCTTCTTCTGAAACCACAATGATAGCTTTGAGAAGCCTAGGGGAACTACTACGTTTTATTGGTCAGCCAGAACAATCTCAAATCGTCTTAGCAAGTAGTTTAAATTTAGCCGATAAATTAAACTCTCCTCAAGAACAAGCAGCCACTTATCTCAGTATTGGTAACACAATTAAAACCTTAGCTGAAAATGAAAGAGTTCGCCGCAGAAGAGAAAATTATTATCAAGAGGCTGTAAATGCTTATATCCAATCAGCAAAGCTGACTACATCATCAACTACACGACAAAAAGCACAACTAAATCAACTCAGCCTCTTATTAAAACAGGCAAAATCTGATCCAGAAAAATATAAAGAAGCTAAAGCTTTTTGGTTATCTCAAAATCTTCAAGACGTTCAGTTTTCTCCTAGTCGCACAGGAATTTACGAGCAAATAAACTATTCTCAAAGTTTAGCAGAACTAATTCAACTCGAAAAATTTCAGCAAAAGCAAGATTCACAACTGCCAAGTTTTAACCAAATCGATCAGATTTTAGAACAAGCAGCCACCCAAGCCAAAAAATTGGGAGATAAACCAGCTCAAGCATATGCGATTGGAAATCGCGGTGCGTTATATGAACAAAGAGGTAGTCAAGAAGATTTATCTCAAGCAGAAAATTTTACCAGACAAGCTTTGAGTATAGTTTCCAGCCTCGAATCACCGCATATATCCTATCAATATTTCTGGCAATTAGGTAGGATACACAAAGAGCAAGGAAATTTACAAGATGCGATCGCAGCTTCAACTAAAGCTTATGACGCCCTACAATCATTACGCAGTGATTTAGTAGCAGTTAACCCAGAAGTACAGTTTTCTTTTCGATCTAGTGTAGAACCTGTTTATCGCCAACTCGTCGAACTAGAATTGGAATATGCTCAATCATTGAAAAAAGCGGGAAAAGAGGACGAAAGACAGAAACGATTAACTCAAGCCAGAGATGTATTAGAATCTCTACAATTGGCTGAACTTAATAACTTTTTCCGTGAAGCTTGTGTAGAAGCAAATCGCACACAAATCGACCAAATAGACACTAAAGCCGCAGTAATTTATCCAATTGTTTTGTCAAATAAACAACAGTCAGAGATGGAAAGCTTAGAAGTAATTCTCAGCCTACCAAATCCATCTCCAAGCAATAAAGCTCAAAGCAAAAAAGCTCAAAGTGATCGAATTCTACGTCTTTACAGTACTGAAATTCCCAAACAAGAATTAGAGGAGACCGTAGAACAAATACAGGCTTTTCTCAAAAACCCTGATACTAAGCTTGAAGAATCTTTGCCTTTGTACCAAAAAGTATATGATTGGCTAGTTAGACCTATCCAACAAGACTTAGAAAACAGCAATGTTGAAACATTAGTATTTGTTTTGGATGAAAAACTAAGAAATATTCCCATGTCTGTACTACACGATGGCGAAAAATATTTATTACAAAAATATGCCATTGCTTTAGCTCCTGGTTTGCAGTTAATTAATCCAAAACCACTAGCAGACATTAATATCAAAGCCATCACAGCAGGAATAAGCGAAGCACATCAAGGTTTTAAAGAATTAGCTGAAGTAGAATCGGAACTAGAACAAATCACAGAATTAGGAATTGCAACTAAACCACTCCTGAACGAAAAATTTACGATCAAAGAGATTCAAAATCAAATTCTCAATTCAGATGTTTCTATTGTTCATCTAGCAACTCATGCTCAATTTAGTTCGATCGCTGACGATACTTTTATCTTGTTTTGGGATAAACGCTTGAATGTTAAACAATTAGGTAATCTACTACGAAACAACGCCCTAATTTCCCGTAGTCCCATAGAATTATTAGTTCTCAGTGCTTGTGAAACAGCGATCGGTGATCAACGTGCTGCTTTAGGACTTGCGGGAGTAGCAGTACGATCTGGTGCGCGTAGTACAATGGCAAGCTTATGGTCAGTGGAAGATAAAAGCACAGCTAAACTCATGGGTGAGTTGTATAGCCAGTTAAAAAAAGCCAAGCAGAGTAAAATCAGCAAAGCGCAAGCACTCAAGGAAGCACAACTAACTCTTCTCAGCGAAAAGCAATACAGCAATCCCCACTTCTGGGCTCCATTTGTGGTTGTAGGCAACTGGCAGTAAAGTAAGTAGTTGTAATTGAAAGCTTGACACGTGTAAGGGTGTAGGGGTGTAAGGAATAACTCTAGCCCTGTTCGCACGCGCGTCCCGGAGGGAACTAGAAAAAGGATACAAGAAAGAGTTTTTAAGCATGGAAAAGAAAAAAGGCGATCGCCTTTTTTCTTTTCTTTCCCTCTTCTTTATTGATAGGTGAAAATTCCCGCCTTGCTGAATCGCAGTATGAATCTAGATGTACCAGACGCGATATATCGCGTCTGGTACAAAGGTTTTGGAATCACCTCAAATCCTGCATCATACATGAAATCAGCAACGCCAAAATTCCTACCCTTCTGACTTTGGCCTCCAGCATAGCTACCTTCTTTTATGACTTAATGACTAATTTCTCCTTTTGAGGGGTACAATAAATGCCGATTGTCTTCCAAACTTTGAAAGCTTCATGATCTCCAGTAACGACTTTCGACCTGGTGTCTCTATTGTTTTAGATGGATCTGTATGGCGGGTAGTGGAATTCCTCCACGTTAAGCCTGGAAAAGGTTCCGCATTTGTACGGACAAAGTTGAAAAATGTCCAAAGTGGGAGCGTTGTAGAAAGGACGTTCCGAGCAGGGGAAACTGTACCACAAGCGACTTTGGAAAAAAGTACGATGCAGCATACCTATAAAGACGCCGATGATTACGTCTTTATGGATATGGAAACCTATGAGGAAGGTAGATTAAGCGCAGCCCAAATTGGCGATCGCGTCAAGTACCTCAAAGAAGGTATGGAAGCTAACGTCGTCCGTTGGGGTGAACAAGTACTAGAAGTAGAACTACCTAACTCTGTGGTGCTAGAAGTGGTGCAAACTGATCCTGGTGTTAAAGGTGACACAGCTACTGGTGGCAGTAAACCTGCAACAGTAGAAACTGGTGCAGTTGTGATGGTTCCTCTGTTTATTAGCCAAGGAGAACGTATCCGCATTGACACCCGGAATGACACATACCTGGGCAGGGAGTAAATCATAACTCAGCAAAGATGGAAATCTGTATTTCTATCCCTAGCGGGGATTTCCATCCCTGCCTCACTTAATATTTAATCTTTACCAAAAAGTCTATCTACCAGTACATTCGTCATTAACTGCATATACCAAGCTGCTCCGCGTCTACTGCCTTTTTTAACGCATTATGAGGTAATTAAAGCTGTGCCATTGGACTTTAATGAAATTCGTCAATTATTGGAAACTATTGCCAAAACAGATATTACAGAAGTAACACTTAAAAGCGACAATTTTGAAATCACAGTACGTAAAAATATAAACACCACTTCTGGTGTATCATCGACAAACGTAGTGTCTTCAGGCGTTAGTACTGGCTCAGAATTACCGCTTGTCATGCCAACTCCACCAATAGCATCTTCTGCTACATCAGACGCGACAGCAAGCCGTACTGTTGATACTCCAGCTAATACAGATGTACAATCACCAGCAACTCCCTCACCGCTAGAGCAAAAAAAATTTACAGCAGTTACTTCCCCAATGGTGGGAACATTTTATCGTTCTCCTGCACCTGGAGAAGCAACATTTGTAGAAGTGGGCGATCGCATCCGTAGCGGTCAAACTGTGTGTATTATTGAAGCCATGAAACTGATGAATGAAATCGAAGCCGAAGTATCCGGACAAGTGATCGAAATTCTCGTTCAAAATGGCGAACCTGTAGAATATGGTCAACCTTTGATGCGAATTAATCCAGATTAAGTATTAATCTATATTACTAATGTCTAAATCTGTAAAATTTCTCAGTTCAGTTCTTCCGAAACAATCGTGATGAAACAAACGTTGCCTATACCGCCAGAAGTTGTGCAACAAGTAGCTGAATACTTTAGCCTGTTGAGTGAACCAATGCGCCTGCGATTGTTGCATTTATTGCGGGATGATGAAAAATGCGTACAAGAGTTGGTAGAGGCAACCCAAACGTCACAAGCAAATGTGTCAAAGCACCTGAAGGTAATGTGGCAAGCGGGAATTTTGAGCCGTCGCAGTGAAGGAACTTGTGCCTACTACCGGGTGGAAGACGAGATGATTTTTGAATTATGTAACCGAGTTTGCGATCGCCTCGCCAGCAGGTTAGAACAACAAGCTCGGAGTTTTCGTGTGTTGAATACAAAGTAGTTTGTCATTAGTCATTAGTCATTAGTCATTTGATTGTTATAATCAACCACAAACTACCAAGTCCTAATCAAATAACCAATGACCAATGACCAATGATTAAGGTTGAAAATTTTCATTAAAGTTTTGGCGTGTGAGTGGTTGTTCCAACTCCAAACCTTCGCCACCTAATACATCAAGTTGTTTGCTGTCTACATCAATATATACTTTAGCATTCGGATTTAAACTAGTGGCTGTGTAAACAATTTGACCGAGCCGCCCTTGCATAGAAGTGCTTCCACCGCCACTAGTAAATTCTCCAGACAAATTGACACGAACAGTATCACCTTGAACGTCTACACCCAAGACTTTTGTTCCTTGAGGAATTGTACTCGAACCCTTACTTCCTTCTGTAGGCCCTTCTAATAAGCGTTGGAAAGCTGCTGTTAAAAATTGGTTGGGTTGGTTACGATTTGCCGAAACCTGGATCGATTGAGAAACCAGTTGAAAATTTTTGCCAGTGTCTTGTAACCAATAAATTTGGGTTGTTTGTTCATTTCCTACCTGTGGCGGATTTCCGGGTACAAGGCGTTCCGATGGTGTAGGGTTGGGGTTTTGAGTGGAATTCCAGGTTAACAACCCGACTCCGCCTCCTACCACCACAACTGCTGCTGAAATAGCTGCTACTAAACCAGAAGAAACCCGTTTAGATTCTTGTTGCTGACTCATATACAAAACCTTCCTTGAACTCTTGATACTATGCTAAGTGAAGAGGAGTTTAGTTAAAGACGAGACTTACTAACGGCGAGTTTCCAACAACTTAGAGGATGGTTCTACTCTAAAAAATGCTGCCACTTCCAATTTCCCTGGCTTCATTTTCCATTTTAGAATTCGCATTTGTAATCCGTCACCTTCCAAATTACGTAAATCTAATTGTTGATTTATGTTACTAATAATCAAATTGAGAAATTCTGCTGGAAACTCTTCTCCATCTAGTGATACTTGTGGATCAACTAGCTGAAATTGTCTGCCACCAACGATACTTAATCCAGAATTAATTTTAAATAAAAGGGGTATTAGCTCCTCATCGCTTTGTAATTCTACCTGAAAAATAAATCTGTTATTGGCTAGAAATTCTACCTTGGGATTGACAAAATTAGAAGCTTGAGCAAGTTGCAAAGCAGAAGAATTCCGTTTATTAAACTTTTGTACCCTCTTAAGAAACTCTGGTGATTGTAAAACTTTATTGATATCTTGCTCTGTGACAACCAAACGTACTCCAGCCTGCAAAGGTTGTTTTAATTTGGGTAATTTTTGCCTGATACTACTTGGCTCAAATTCTATTTGATCAGTCTCCAGTTCTAAAACTGCGATGCGAAAATCTTGTTGTTTTAATTGCAAAGAACGCCCTGCAATTAACACTCTTTCCACTTTACCTTGCAGTAATTGATAACTAGGAGCATTATCTACTCTTACTTGTAGTTCTTCCACTGTAGAAAACTGCGATCTGATGGCATTTTCAGCAGTCTGATCAATTACCACTCCTACAGGAGCAACTATACCCAATAGGCTAGATATAAGAATTGTCAGAAGTTCCATATTATTTTGAAGGGAGCAGGGAGCGGGGAGCGGGGAAAGGGGACAAGGAGGACAAGGGAGACACCGAGGACAAGGAGGACACGGGAGACACGGGAGACAAGAAATAGAATAAACACCAATCCCCGATCCCCGATCCTAGATCCCCGATCCCCAATCTCCTATCCCCTATCTCCTATCCACCCTTTAAGAGTAGATACAATTTCAGTGATGGGGATTTCGTGAGAATTGCGGCTTTTTCTTTCAACTACTTCGACTTTGCCATTAGCGATCGCTCGTCCTGTGACAATTCTATAAGGTATACCAATCAAATCTGCATCTTTGAATTTTACTCCTGCTCGTTCATTGCGGTCATCGAGTAAAGTTTCGATTCCAGCTTGATTGAGTTCTGTATAAAGTTTTTCGGCGATTTCTACTTGTTGGGCGTCGTTAATATTGGGAATTGTGATGATAGCATGATAAGGTGCGATCGCTACAGGCCAAATAATTCCGTCTTTATCGTAAGATTGTTCTACTGCTGCTTGTGCCAGTCGTGATACTCCCACACCATAACAACCCATCACCAGAGGTTTTTCTTCACCCTGTTCGTTGGTATAAGTCGCTCCCATTGCTTTGGAGTATTTTGAACCCAATTGGAAAATATGCCCGACTTCAATCCCACGAGCGCTTTTTAAAGTTTTTTCGGGGTTGTGTATAGCGCGATCGCCTGCTCTAGCTTTACGTATATCTACTAAAACTTCAGGTATTTTAAATTGCGTTTGCCAATTTGCTCCGACTACGTGATAACCAGATTCATTTGCACCTGTGACAAAGTTCTTTAAATCAACGGCGGTTTGATCTACCAAACGCAAAAACTTTGGATGGACTGAACCCCCCTCATTCTCCCCGTTGATGGGGGTAAGTTGGCTCCGGTTGGGGAGGGGTTGAATGTAATCATCAGCAATATCAGGTGCAATATAACCCAAAGGCAAAGTTTTCGTTGCCCATTTTTTCTGGGCGTCTGCGTCGGGTACTGCTAACTTGATCACTGCGTTTCCACTATATTGGGAAGCTAATTTTGTTAACTCATTTTGTAACTTAACTTCGTTAACTTCTTGATCACCCCGGATACTTACTAATACCAATACTGTTGTGCCAGTATCATAAACTGCTTCGTAAAGAACATTTTTCACAACTTGGGTGGGAGAACATTTGAGAAAATTACAAACTTTCTCGATAGTGTCGGTTTTCGGAGTTTCCCTTTTTTCATAACTGTTAAAGCTGGAAGATTCCGCCTCAGCAGGTAAAGATACAGCTTTTTCGACATTGGCGGCGTACTTACCATCTTCAGTGTACAGGACTTCATCTTCCCCAGCTTCAGCCAGTACCATAAATTCTGTGGAACCAGAACCACCAATCGCCCCAGAATCTGCTTCCACAGGACGAAAAGCCAAACCAGAACGCCGCAACATATTGCTGTAGGCTTGGTACATATCCTGATAAGTTTCTTTCAAGCTTTCTTCATCCACATGGAAAGAATAGCCGTCTTTCATAATAAATTCTCGTCCACGCATCAAACCAAAACGGGGACGAATTTCATCACGAAACTTAGTTTGAATTTGATACAGATGTAATGGCAGTTGACGGTAAGAGCGAATCATATCACGGGCAATGGTCGTGATCACTTCCTCGTGAGTCGGCCCTAATGCTAATTCTTGTTGGCGGCGATCGCTGAAGGCGAACATGATACCCTCAGCTTTAGTATAAGTATCCCATCTGCCAGATTCACGCCATAGTTCTGAAGGTTGTAATTGCGGTAAAAGACATTCTTGGGCGCCAGTGGCGTTCATTTCTTCCCGCACAATCTGGGAGACTTTTTGTAATACTCGCCACATCAGTGGAAGATAGGCGTAAACACCACTACCGATGCGACGAATGTAACCTGCGCGGAGTAGTAATTTATGACTGGGGATTTCAGCATCTGCTGGATCGTCCCGCAGTGTAACGAATAACATTTTTGACAGTCGCATCGTTTGTCCCTTTTTCAGTGTTGCTAATATCTAACTACAGAAGTTTGAAGATAAAAAAATTAAATTTTTATATTTCACCCTTCATACTTCATACATTTCGCTATCATCGGAGAACATTACCTTGCCTGATGTCATTAATCAAGCACAGCCACCTCTAGAATTTATTCCGCCAGCATTTAATCCCTCAGTTTTACGAGTGATTCAGCTAGGTTTAGCCAGTTACTTACGCTGGAAAACAGCAATTAGCCAAGTTGAAGCAAATAAAGTAGAGGTTTTGGTAAATCTCTATCGCCAGTTTCAAGAGGGAAAGATTCGTTTTTTGATAGCATTTCGCCATCCTCAAGCTACAGATCCACTGTGCTTGGGCTACTTGCTTTCCCAACTCGTGCCAAGGTTAGCACGACAGCAGAGAATATCGTTACAGCATCCAACCCATGCTCATTTTATCTACGATCGCGGTATTACATTATGGGCTGGAAATCAAGTTGGCTGGATCGCTTCTCGTTTAGGTGCAACACCCATTCAACGGGGTAAAGCAGACTGGACGGGTTTGCGATTAGCACGAGATTTGTTCACCAATGGACGCTTCCCAATGGCTGCTGCACCAGAAGGCGCTACCAATGGGCTTTCAGAGATTGTTAATCCCCTCGAACCCGGAATCGCTCAAATGGGTTTTTGGTGTGCGGAAGACTTGCAAAAAGCTGGACGAGATGAACAAGTTCTCATTGTACCAATCGGAATTCAATACAGTTATGTTGCAGCTCCTTGGGATGCGATCGCCAATTTGTTAACTCAATTAGAAAGCTACTGTGGTTTACCTCTATATCAAGAAATCTCTTCTTACACTCCAAGCACCTCTCCACCTCCCCACTCCTTCTATCCTCGTTTATTACGTTTAGCAGAACGTTTACTAAGTTTAATGGAGGATTTTTATACACGCTTTTATCATCAAAAATTGCCAGAAATTCAAACGCAATCCCAAGATATAAACGAACTAATAGCCACGCGTTTAAATACACTTTTAAATATAGTTTTACAAGTAGCAGAAAATTATTTTGATTTACAGCCTAAAGGAAATTTTAACGACCGTTGTCGCCGAGTAGAACAGGCAGGTTGGAATTATATTTTCAGAGAAGATTATAAAGATGTAAAATCACTGTCATCTTTAGAAAGAGATTTAGGCGATCGCATTGCTGAAGAAGCTAATTTGCGAATGTGGCACATGCGTTTAGTCGAAAGTTTGGTTGCTGTTACAGGTAATTATGTACAGGAAAAACCTACCGCCGAACGCTTTGCTGAAACAACATTATTAATCTGGGATGTTGTTACTAGAATTAGAGGCGGTAATCCTTTCCAGCCTCCGCTTTTGGGTAAACAAACAGCGAAAATCACTGTGGGTGAACCGCTATCGATTTCCGAACGGTATCCAGTGTATAAGGGAAGCCGTCAAGGTGCAAGACTAGCAGTTGCAGATTTTACCAAAGATTTGCAGGATGCAATGGAAGGTTTGATTATGAAATAAAGGTGATTGTGGCGATCGCACTACCCATTCGTGACAGTTTAAGCGGTCATACTGGTTATGCAGTTAACTCTGTTCTTTTGCACCCAACATCTGCAAAATTTTATCTACATTATCCAAGTCGCCCACAATACGTCGAATAGGAAGAGGCCAAACTTTTACAAGGGTGGGGGTTGCTGTGACTTGATTTGTTTCTGCTTGTTCTGGATGGCTGATAACATCAATGACTTTTAAAGTATAAGGTTGACTAAGGTATTGTTCTAATAGATCGTGGAGACTCTCAAGAATACGTTCGATACCGGGGCTATGTCCAGCAACAAATAGACGTAGGACATAACCTTGGGCGTTTGGTTGTATTTGTAGTGTAGTTGCTTCTTGGTAGTATGGTACTGCTTCAAAAGGATCTAGACGTACGATTAGGTCATGATCCTCCCAAAGTTGCGGGAACGAAGAGCGGTAACTAGTTAATACTATGCGATCGCATAATCCTTCTTGCCAAGGTGCGCTTTGCCATAAGATATCCCCTGTACCAAAAATGGCATTCAGTATTGCTTGATGTCGCATCACAGCTGGATAAGCTTCGGCAAAAGTACGTATTTTTTGTGTACGTGGATCTAACCAGTGATCAATAGTTGCTGTGTAGCAAGGTACTAAAAAATGAGGCGGTTCTGGTAAATCTAAGATCTCTTGTAAAGTTGCACATAAGTGTAAATGCCATCGGCCTTGCTTACCGGGATCAATACAATAAATTAAATCTCCTCCAGGCGTGAACAGCGCAATGCCTTTGAATAACTGGGGTAGGATTAGTCTATCTGAAGTCAAGGGAATCAATCGGTTAGGGGCTGGAGGTTAAATGTCAACTAGGAATTAGAAGCTAGTGTAGGACAACTATAGTTTTGTTTTTATTATTTCCCAATCCCCAGCCCCCTATCCCCTATCCCTCATTCTTAAACTCGACCTCGAAGCATCTGAGCCATTTCGTTGGGAGTGGGCGACATCTCCAAGGCTGTTTCTTCGGTGATGCGACCTTCAGTATAGAGGTTGAACAGAGACTGGTTCATAGTAATCATGCCGTCAAAACCGGCCTGTTTCATTAATTCAGTAATTTCATCGTATTTACCATCTTTGATCCAGTCTTTAACGGCTTCTGTGTTTATTAGAATATCGTGAAAGGCAGCACGCTTACCATCTGTTGTACGACACAAACCTTGAGCAATCACTGCTACTAAAGATTCCGAAATAGCCACTCGCATAGCATCTTGCTCATCGCCTGAGTAAAGATTGAGGATACGTTCAATCGTTTTCACTGCGCTGTTAGTATGCAGGGTCCCCATAACTAAGTGACCAGTTTGAGCCGCTTTTAAGGCTGTATTCACGGTTTCTTTGTCTCGCATTTCCCCCACTAGAATCAAGTCTGGGTCTTCCCGCAAAGCAGCTTTTAAGGCGTTGTCAAATTTTAGGGTGTGCATTCCCACTTCCCGTTGTTTGATCAAGGACTTTTGACTTCTGTGAACAAATTCAATAGGGTCTTCGATGGTGATGATATGTTTGGGCATCTCTTTGTTAATGTAGTCAATCATCGCTGCCATCGTGGTAGATTTACCAGAACCTGTCGGGCCTGTCACCAAGATCAAGCCTTTGTGGTAGTGGGAAATATCCCTAAAAACAGGGGGTAAGCGTAACTGGTCAATGGTTAAGATTTTGAGTGGAATTAACCGCATGACCATAGCATAGCCTTTGAGAGAATCAAAGATATTGATCCGCACACGGGCAAATTCATATTGAGTTGCACCGTCGAATTCTAGGTGTTCTTCAAACCGTTGAATTTCTGCTTCTGTCAATACTTCCCGCATCCAATTTATAAAAGTCTCTTTATCCGTTTCTGGATAATCTGTGGTTTGGATTTCTCCACGGTTACGCAAGCGGGGTGGTTCGCCTACACCTAAGTGAATATCAGATATGCCATTATCATAAGCTTCTCGTATTAACTGATTTAAACTTGGGTGTAGAGTGTTGCTCTTAACACGGGCTGAACTGGGATTAGGTACTGGTGGTGGTGTCCCAGGACGATGTGCAGAAGCAGGACTAGGTGTTGGCGATGGTGGTATTGCAGACTGAGCAGTACGACTTTTGTCAACTGGTATTTCCAAAGTTTGTGTACACTGACCCTGTGTACTGATTGTTGGTGGTGGGGGCGGAAGTGGAGGAACACCACGGGCTGGAGTTGGAACCGAATTTAATGGATTTTGTGATTCTGACATGTATCTTTACAATTGATTAGTCCCAAGTTTTTAATCTGGGAGTGATTTGCTGTGTGCGATCGCTGAATGCTGAATTATGTTCAATCTCCTTAACTTTTGTTAAAGTATTCTTTTTTACCAAGATTTTTCTTTGGCTTAAGTTAACAATCTTTATTTTGCTGACAAATATATATTTAACATAACATCTATATTAAATGTGCCTAGTAATATTACATAGAAGCAAAGTAGGAACTAAAACCAATAAAAAGTCTACTAATTTTCAATTTAGGTCAATACTGCAAGGGATAGGATTTTTCGTCATAATTTTGGCATGTAGAGACGCGAAATTACCCTGCGGGATATTACTACGCCTCTCTACAGGGTTAAAATGTCACAGACATTTCATCAAATGTCTAAGTAATTTGGTGTGGTGAAGAATAGCTTCAGTCAGAGAATGAGCTTACATGGTGTTCTCCACCTTCATTTTGCTGCACTAGACACATCTCAAGATTATGAGATTTATGTTTGATTTTGATAAGGAATATTAAGAAAACTAGAAGAGAATTCTTTGATATATATCTAATTAGTTAGTTTTTAGATATTCTCTGTCCAAGGATAGATGGCAGAAATAAGTTTTTAGCAAATATATCTATATTTAAGGTTGTCCATAATAAAAAAAATATAACTGTTAATTTTATTAACTAAATGCTCATCTTCTCAACTAGTTTTTATATACTGAACTTCACTAATAGTTGATCCCTTTGTTTTTCAATATCAACGAAAGACTTCTGAATTCCAAACAGATTTGCGTATTTAGGAGATACACTTATGGCTCTCTCACAAACAGCTAATTTCAGCAAGACAGATTCCTTATTAATGGTTAAAAGCTTTTTGATATGGTCTTTCACATTGGCAGTATGCTTGCTGGTTGTCGGTTTTCCTTTGGTTGTTTTCATGGCTACGGTCGGATGTCTGTTATCTATTGTTCTGCAATCTGTGATGCCTGTTAGTGCCGTTTTAGTTGTGGCAGGTGGTTTAATTCTGTTTAATATTTTGTCTGTTGTTATCGGTGCAAGTGTGCTGACAGCTAAGGGTATTCATCCCAAAGAAGTGAAGTGGTTGAGCTGGTTGCATGGAGAAACAGAACAAATGCAGAAGACAGTCTATGCAGCTTGTCCACTCACTTGTGACATCGAACTGTAACCTAATCGCTAAATTCGACAAACAGTGCATCCTGCCCGGTTTTACCGGGTTTTTTCATGCTTTTTTGTCATTTGTCATTTGTAATTATTGAACATAAGTTGAACTTCACAATTATTGACTATTGACCATTGACCATTGACCATTGATTATTGACCAATGACTAATGACCAATGACCAATGACTAATAACAAACTCGTTTACATAATTTTAGGTACTCGTCCAGAAGCGATTAAACTAGCTCCGGTAATTCAAATTTTCCAAGACTTTCCAGGGTTTGAAACGCAAGTTATTTTGACTGGACAGCATCGCGAAATGGTTGAACAAGTTATGCGGCTTTTCGACCTCACAGCAGATCGTGATTTAGAAATTATGCAACGACAACAGTCTTTAACTGATATAACTTGCCGCACCTTGCGAGGATTAGAAGAATTATTTCAAGAAAATAAACCAGATTTCATTTTGGTGCAAGGAGATACTACCACAGCATTTGCAGCAACATTGGCAGCCTTTTATCAAAAAATTCCTGTTGGTCATGTAGAAGCTGGGTTAAGAACAGATAACTTATTTAATCCTTTTCCCGAAGAAGCTAATAGAAGGCTGATTTCACAACTGACTCAATTGCATTTTGCGCCAACACCTTTAGCTGTGGAAAACTTAAAAAATTCTGGTGTTTTGGGTCAAATTCACATGACCGGGAACACGGTGATTGACGCATTGTTGAATGTAGCAGCAAAGGAACCTGCTTGTAATATACCTGGTTTGGAATGGAATAAATATCGTGTTTTACTAGCGACTGTGCATCGCCGGGAGAATTGGGGAGAACCACTGCAAGGAATCACGCAAGGATTTTTACAGATATTAGATAAGTTTCCAGACACAGTCTTACTATTGCCACTACACCGCAATCCTACGGTACGAGAACCATTACAGGCAAGTTTGGGCAATCACCCTCGGATTTTTTTAACAGAACCTTTAGACTATGGTGAACTGGTAGGGGCGATTATGCGATCGCACCTTCTGCTGACTGACTCTGGTGGTTTGCAAGAAGAAGCACCCAGTTTAGGTAAACCAGTTTTGGTTTTACGAGAAACAACAGAAAGACCAGAAGCTGTTACTGCTGGGACAGCTAAACTTGTCGGAACTAGATCAGAGACTATAGTTGCTAACGCCGTAGAATTACTGAGTAACCCAGCCGCTTATGCAGCAATGGCAAATGCAATCAATCCCTTTGGAGATGGCCACGCAGCAGAACGAATTTTGCAGATAGTGCAGAATTACTTGGGGAATGGGTAATCGGGGATTGGGGATCAGGGATCGGCGATTGGGTATGGGGCGTTGGTATTTATTTTCCCCCTTGTCTCCCGTATCCCCCAATTGCTTCCTTTATGCTAAAATTAATCGGCTTTCAAAGCAGTAGCAAGTTTCTTGCATAAATATGGTTCAGTACACTCTCGCTCAAAGCCCAGATATTATTCTCACTGTACCTGGTAAAGATTCAGCCAAAGCCCGTGAGAAAGCTATGGATCAGCTGATGCAACTCATGGATGAAGGTGATTTACCTACAGAACTCGAAGACGGATTTAGTGCCAAACAATTGATAGAGGTAAAAGAAGTATCAATGGATACTAAGAACAGCGAAGACGAAATTACCCAAGCTGTTCAGATTCTCAGTAACCTAGCTACGCTGAAGCTGAAAGTCCAAGATTCACGCGCCGAAGCATTGGAAATTCGTAAACAAATTGATATCCTCTTCTCAGATAATTCTGTAACAGAAGAGGAAATTGCTCGCCTCAAGGAAGGCTTTAAAATTCTCAAAACTTTTGCTCAGGCGAATCTACGTTATCAGGAAGCAAAGGCGAAAGCTGAAGAGGCGCGGCAAATACTAGATCGTGCTTTAAAATCACCGGATAAGTAAGTGGTCTGTCCCATTAATTTTGATGAGTCGGGAATCTATAGCAGTTCTCATTTGAATCAAATACACCGCCACAAACAATGTAGAGACGTTACATGTAACGTCTGGGCGCAGCGTATTGCACACAACCGAGAAGCCCTATATAATCCAATACGGTTCGGATAAAACAATCGATTTGCATTTAAACCCTGTAGAGACGTTGCACTGCAACGTCTCTACATGCCTAAATTATGACGAAAAATCCTTAACTAAACCGTATTGATCTATAACCCCTCAGAATTAATGCGATAGACCAGTAATAGTTAGTAACTGATTATTGATGGTTGATGGTTGGTAGTTAATACCAACTATCAAACAACTATCCTTTAACTTTTCTTACAGAAGAAGAAGTCGGCGCAGAGTGATTTGTGTCGTCTGTGTCATCGTCGTCACCTACACGTTCTACGCTCATGCTCTGTCTGTAATATTGCTGATAGTAGGTATAGGAAGCAAGTGCGGCGTCTCTTGACTTGTTGGCTACCAACCCTAAGATGGGTGTGCCAGATATTTGTAGCTCTTCTAATGCTTGTTGGAAGACGGTACGCTTCAACTTACCTAAACCAGCGACTAATACCATACCGTTCGTGTTAGCTGCCAATAAAGTTGCGTCAGCAAATCCAACGAGAGGTGGTGTGTCGTAAATCACTAAATCAAAACTACTATGTAGGTCTTGCATTAAGTCCTGCATTTTTTGAGACGCGAGTAACCTGATCGAATCTGGGGGAATAGGACCAGCAGAGAGGACGTAGAGATTGTCTTCAATTGGCGATCGCTCAATCACGTTGCTCCAGTCTAAGTCTGAAGAAATAACGTCAGTTAATCCCTGAATATTCATTAACCCTACCCGTTGGTGTAGGTTGGGAGAACGTAAATTTGCATCCACAAGCAAGACTCGGTGTCCCATTGCTGCTGCTGCTAAGGCTAAATGGACAGCAACTGTTGATTTCCCGTCGCCTTGTCCTGCGGAACTTATTACTAGTGAACGAATTGGTGTATCAGAACCTAAAAGCAGAATATTGGTGTAGAGAGAGCGAAATACTTCAAAGAATGAAGCGCGAGTTGCTTGCTGCAAACCACCAGAAGTATTACCTGCATTTGTGGAAAGAGCTATTTCTTTCCTTAGAGGAACAACTCCTAACAATGGAAGTCCGATGGTTTCTTTGAGTTCCTTAGATGTGTAGAAAACATTGCTGAGTTTATCAACTACTAAAGCAGCTCCTACGCCCATCAGCAAACCTAACATTCCTCCCAATAATAGATTTCTCTTAGCACTATCTGAGATGGCGTCAGGATCATCCACTTTTGTCAATTGAGGATCTAGTAATTTCCAAGGTTGCAATCTTTGAGCGTATTCGATTTGCAATGCTTGTTGCTTGGCGGTAAATTGACTTAAGCCCTCGGTGGCAATTTTTAATTCTCGCTGGATATTATCGTAATCACGACTAACTGCTGCTAAAGCTCGCAAATAGCCATTGAGATTATCTATTTTTTCAGTAATGGCAAAATCACGTGCTTCCAACTCCCGAATGCGGCTTTGAAAATCTCTGTTTACCCTTGCTCTTTCTCCTTCTAACATTGAGATCATTGTGTCTCTCTGTTCGGAAAGACGCACCATACCTTCTTCTTGCCCAGTAAATATAGATCCTCTTTTGGCAATTTCCGCATCCGTTTGCTGAAGTTGATCGAGAATTTTTTGATAGCGGGCGTTGTCACTGAGCAGAGAATTACTTGCTGATGCACCTGTTTGTTGCAATAACTCTTTTTGCAAGTCCTGATATTGAGCTCGCATTTGTTCTAGCATCACACGATTTTCTAGTTGCTGCTGTGTCAGTGTGGCAACATGAGTAGAGACTTCCTGTGCTTTTTGTTCTGGCTCGACTAAATTATTCTTTTGTCTGATGGTTCGCAGTCTTTCTTGCCAGTCTTGGACTCGTTGTTCTAATGGCTTTCTTTGTTTTTCTACAAATTTAATTGCCTGCTCAACGTCGTTACGGCGTTCTGCTAAACTGTACTCCAGATAAGCATTTTTAATGGTGTTTAACAAATCAGTAACTAGCTGCTGATCTGGATCGATGTATTGAACCTCTAAAATATTTTGCTCTTTAGGCTCAATCACTAAGTTGTCAATTACATAGTCGTATTCTATTTCTGGGTACTTAGTCTGAAGCTTTTTGATGACTGGCTCTAGGACTCCACGGCTTTGTAAAACTGCAATTGTTGTCTTGGTTTGCTCAGTCGTTTCTGGAGCTGCGATCGCGTCGGTATCCCCTATAGTTTGAGGAACATTAGCTATAGCCTTACTCTCACCAGTCACAGGCTTAGTTAAAATTTCAAAGCTGCCTTGGTATATTGGTGGATCTGTTTCTGCTTTTAATACCCCTGCGGTTGCGACTAAGCTAGTTGCACCAGCTATTAACAATGCTCGCCGACGAAGAGCTGCTCCTACTTGACCTAAATTTAATCCACCTTCATCAGCATCATTTAATTGAGCAGAGTTGGCTGTTAACAACGGGTGATGAGATTTGTCTGATTTCAGCATAATCTTAGTATATTGAACTACATTCCTCACAGAAATAATTGGGAATTCAGAATTCAGAATTAATAAATGTCAAAAATAAAAGCCCACAGTTTGATAGATTATCAACAAAATTTATTTTCTGTTTCAGGTGTCCCCTACTTTAATCGTGAGGTAATTCTAAATACTGAATTCCTAATTTTGAATTTGTTGTCACCCTGTCTCAAGTCTTAAAAATGTCTGTCAATAGATATGACTAGCTTTGGCTAGCTCTGTATAGGTTTTCCGGAGCGGGTAAGATAAATATCCGTTCCTTTTCCCCTGAACCCAGAAGTATTGCTATGCCTACACAGTAACATTTCGTAAGGTAGATTGGTAGTTTTATCTAGATCTTCAATCGAGATGTATGTTACTTGTGAAGTACTCCGGCTTGCTTCGCTGAAGCCGTAGCTTCAAAGAAACAACCATCATCGTTTCGCGTCTCACTTGCCGCAGCCTCCTTGTACGAGTACAAATTGGTCTTACACAGCATCTCTCGGTTTGCACCGTTTATCTTCTCAAAGAAGAACCCGCGCAGCCGCCCGCCTCCCGCAGGCAGTTTGATTACTTTTCCGTACACGTTCTGCCCTATTAAGCTCTGAGCGGTTCAAACAGTCCTAACCACCTCCATCATTCTCATGGCTGTACGGCGACTTTGGTATCTTCCAACTATGAATATTTTACGTGTTGACGGTTCCCAAAATACTTCTCAACACAATTCCATATCTACCCTTGCAAGAAGCAGTTAGAGAATTTTTTTAAAGAGAAACAAAGGGTTCTCATCCTCCAGGATTGTTTTGATAGATTTTTTATACTCTACTATATAGCGATCGCTCATCTGAATTTAGTTATAACTACAACTAAACCATAGCCACATAGCCAACAATCAACTAACCGCTATAAACATATTTATTAAATTAACTGGGGCGCTAGGATTCGAACCTAGGGATGGCGGGACCAAAACCCGCTGCCTTACCACTTGGCTACGCCCCATCGCGTTTTCGCTGTTTAACAATATAGCAGTTTTAGCTATGGTTGTGTCAAGTAGTCTCACCCAAAAATTTTGAGGAGTGGGCATTAAGCATGATTAACAACCACCAACATTAGAACAATGCCTTGATTTATGCCAGTGCGATTACAGTTGACATTCTTTAAATCTGGCTGCAATCTAAATGTGTGCATCCAGCAATTTTGGCTAGTTCCAGTGTCATTTACAAGTGGAGAACTAGAAACATCAAGCTAAAATCAAAGGTTCTTGATTGTCTGTAGCTTGAGACTAGTTGTTAGTTGAATGTTTAATCTGTCAACAGCATTAAAATTGCATATAAATTTTATTTATAAATCAATAGTTATGCCTTTTAGTCGGTCAGGGATGAGCATCAGTGTTATTTATGACTTCGTCATGCAATTTATCTTCACTACACCGACGTTCCAAAAGCATAAAACGCATGACTTTCGGGGATTTATTTGTGGGCGTGACTATGTATTTGAACCGATAGATGATTTAAATAAAGGTTATATGACAGCGCAGTGTAAAGGCGTCAAGCGTGGCGACTGGATTATTTTAGAAAATGATCGTCGCTTTTATCGATATCAAGTTGAGGAAATTGATTACTACTCAGAACCATCAGACATGTGGATAGCTTTACTAAGTCAAGGGATAGTTGAAAATTTTTAATTTTATAAGTAGTCGCTTGTAAATTTTATTTTGCTATGCCTCTGTTTCTATTTTCAAAAAACTTAGGATTAGCAAACACTTGCAGTAATTTAGTTGATTTTTATTTGGTAAAACTTTACTCAATATTAACCTAATTGTGTTTTTTTGATGAATTATAAGTACATGACGGCTATGATGTATATTATGGTATGAGAAAATTACGTAAGCATCTTCCACATTCAGGGTTGTTAATTTACTAAATATCTACCACTGCATAATTTAAGAACTCAGTTTTACGGTAAGATTTTGCAAATTTATACCAGGGTTGAGAGTAAAAGTAAAACTCCGTTCATAGTTGAAAGAAAAAAATACTTAAAAACCGAAAAATCAGTTACCCATAACTGTATCTTTTTTTGCGATGGATACCGATGTAAAACACATATACTATGCGTGTTTCCCATCGGTACATAGAAGCAGATCGTAAGACTATGGTTAACTGTGTAAAATTTTGATCAAATTTTGCTTTTTTTACACAAATTTGCGGTCATTTTGAGCCTGAATAAAGTAGTGCCGTTTTAACAGGCACAATTGGATTCACAAATACAGCCAAAGGAAAATGTAGAGAAGATGAACTTCAAAGCAGTAGAGCAAAAAATTTCAGAAAATTCAATCATTGTGGCATCTGTTGAGCAAATTTCCTCTGATTTAGGGGGTGAAGCAGTAATTCTCAATCTGAAATCTGGTATGTATCACGGTTTGAATGAGGTGGGAGCAAGAATTTGGAATTTGATTCAAACACCCAAAACGGTGAAGGATATTAAAGCGGCGATCTTGGCAGAGTACGAAGTCGAAGTTGAACAGTGCGATCGCGATTTGCTTGCATTGCTTGAAGAACTTCTAGGTGCGGAACTAATAAATATTCAAAATGACGCTACTGTTTAAATTTTTGAGGTTTGATGCAGGCGATCGCCATTTATTAATCATGACTTTAATTTTACTAGCGGCTATGCGCCTGGGATTGTGGTTACTGCCGTTTCGTACCCTCTTAAAACTGTTAGCAAGAATCAGTCAACCAGTCCACCCGCAAACTACAAACCAAGTATCTATCCGCAAGATTGTTTGGGCTGTAAACGTAGCTAGTCGTTACATGCTTGGAGTCAAGTGTTTAGCTCGTGCTTTGACTACACAAGTCCTGATGAATCGGTATAAACACCCTTGTCAACTGCGTATTGGTGTCGCCAAAGACAACTCAGGAATCCTAGAAGCTCATGCTTGGATAGAACATCAGGGAAAGATTGTGATTGGTAATCTTAGTGACCTTTCGCGCTTCATTCCTTTGCCAACATTAGAAGGAGTCAAGCTATGAGTGGAATCATGGGCATTTACCACCCTAATCATCATCCTGTAGACAGGGAAGATTTAGGACTCATGCTTGAAGTCTTAGCACACCGAGGTTTAGACGGTACGGACATTTGGGTAAATGGGGCTGTGGGTTTTGCACATCGAATGCTGTGGACTACACCTGAATCCTTAATCGAAAAATTACCTTTAGTCAATAAAACAAGTGATATAATTATTACATCTGATGCTCGCATAGATAATCGCGATGAACTTTTAAAAATATTACAATTTGATCATCTTCCCCACGATAAAATCACTGATAGCCAGATCATATTGGCTGCTTATGAAAAATGGGGCGAAGAATGTTCAGAACATTTGCTTGGCGATTTTGCCTTTGCCATTTGGGATCAACGTCAGCAAATTCTCTTTTGTAGCAGAGATCATTTTGGAGTCAAACCTTTTTACTATTACCATCAGCTAGGTCAAGCCTTTATATTTGCCTCTGAGATTAAAGCGCTTTTCTGCTTACAGCAAGTTCCGCGCCAAATCAACGAAGTGAGAATAGCTGACTTCTTAGCATTAATGATGGAAGATAAAGCCATCACGACTTACCAAGATATTTTACGGCTTCCTCCTGCTCACAGCATGGTAGTGAGTCACTCAGGGATACGTTCTTGGTGTTACTGGACACTAGATCCTCACCGAGAAATTAAGCTAGATTCAGATGAGGCATATGCTGAGGAATTTCGGAAAATTTTTACCGAAGCAGTGCGGTGTCGTATGCGTAGTGCTTTCCCGATTGGCTCTCATTTAAGTGGTGGGCTAGACTCTTCCTCCATCACCTGTGTTGTTCGTGAATTGCTTGCCCAGCAAGGAGATACCCAATTACACACTTTTTCCAACATTTTTGATGAAGTAACTGAATGTGATGAACGTACTTACATCAACGCTGTTTTAGAGCAAGGAGGTTTGATTCCTCACTATGTCAAAGCTGACCAATTTGGTCCGTTGTCAGACATTAAAGAGATTTGGCAATATGAAGATGAAGCCCTCCTCGGTCCTAGTCATTTTTATCCTTGGAGACTAAATCAAGCAGCTAAACAGGCGGGTGTGCGAATAGTCTTTGACGGTCTTGATGGTGATACAACAGTTTGTCATGGTGTCCCAAGACTAAGAGAATTAGCGCATCAAGGAAAGTGGTCAACTTTTGTTGCAGAAGCCCAAGGAGTAGCCCAAAACTTAGAAGCTTCGCCCCAATCACTGCTGAAAGCTTATGGTATCGCTGAACTGCAAAAACAAGCTAGACAGTTTCGCTGGTTGACTTTCGCCTTTGCAGTAAATCAAATTCATCACTCTTTCAACATCTCTCGCAAATATCTACTCGTCAATTATGGACTCAAATCCCTAATTCCCAAATCCATACGTCAGCTTTGGCAAAGATGGCGAGGGCGTACTCCATCAAAATCACCACTTGCACCCCTTGTCAACTCTAGTTTTGCTCAACGCATCGGTTTGGATGAGCGCATCTTAGCACTCGACAATTCTAATCAACCACCACTCACAACTAGAGAACAACACTGGCGCGACCTTTCGCAAGGCATATTTCCCTACATACTAGAACAGCTAGACCGATATGCAGCACCATTTTCCCTTGAAGCTCGTCATCCTTTTTTGGATAAGCGATTAGTAGAGTTTTGTTTGGCACTCCCAGCAGAACAGAAACTCAGCCAAGGATTGGGACGAATGGTGATGCGTCGTGCTTTGATAGGTATTCTACCGGAAGCTGTGCGGTGGCGAGGAGGCAAAGCCAATATGACTTCTAACTTCATGCACGGTATGCTAACTCTTCATCGTCAGCTTCTTGATGAAGTGATTTCAGATCACCTAAAAGCTATTGAAGAGTACATTGAGCCTGATTACCTGCAAGCAGCTTATCGCCGCATGATATCAGAGCAGAAGGTATCAGAGGAAAACACTATGACGGTTTGGCAAGCAATTGTCTTGGCTTTGTGGTTTCGCCACAGACAACCTACGCCATAAATATTCAAGAAGTATTCAGTGTTCTTGGCAGGTTGTGAGCTTGGAGCTTAAACCTTATCACCAAGCAGCACCGTAAGCCCAATTCAGGGCAGCGCTACCTAAAAACAAACAACTAGGAGATTAACAATGAAACAAACATACAACACTCCCAAGATGATTGTCCATGGCAATCTGGCAGAGTTGACTCAAGTTGCCGGAAGAAACCTTACAAAAGACGTTCTTTTCTTCAACGGGAACCCAAGTAATATTCAGAGTGACGATTCGCAAGATATCTTCTGCGATACCAATACTGGTAACTGTGAAAACCGTCCAGCAGGAAATTAATAACAGCTTTCAGACAAGCTGAAATCATTAGTTCTGGCTATGTCGTAGATCCAACAGGGTAGAAACAAAAAACACAGGAGATTTAGACAATGAAACAAACATATAGCACCCCAAAAATGATTGTTCACGGGAATTTGGAAAAGCTGACTCAAGCAGCTGGAAATCGTGCCTTTAAGGATTTACTTGTCTTCAACGGTCGAGTAGTAGAAACAAATGACGATTCCCTTGATGTCAATTGTGGTCCTACTGGTCAGGACTGCACAAAAAGCCCGGCAAAACCCTAGATAATTGCTGTGAAATAAGTTGAGGTTACTACTTGTGAGGTTAAGTTGTTCTTGGTAGAACATTAACCTTTAGCGATAAAGGCGTTGTCTATTGTCAGATCCAAGACTAGTTGTCTATCGCATTAATTTTGATGAATCGCGGGTGTTCAGATCCCCGACTTCTCAACTGAAGTCGGGGATCTATAAACCCCTTAAGGTCTTCTAAGTCAACGCAAGCTGGGTTCGTGGTGAGCGCTTAAGCGCTCATAGATGACTAAAGTTCACCCTTCGGGTAGACACGTAGACGCAAAGCGGCTACTTACCCTTCAAAGTTACGTTGACAGACCAGTAGTAGACAACACTCTATCAACTGCTGCTAGTTTTTCAGAGATTTAGTATGAAAACACTAATTCAGTTGAAAATTTTTGCTGAAATTAGACAACGCCTTTTTCCTCAAAATTTAAATATTGCTCATAGAAATAATGTATATTTACACCGCTTATAATCTCTGTATCCACTCGGAGATTTATTTACCTGAACTCCCAGTTGCTGAAGGTTCACCAGATGTCGTTCTACGTCTAGGGAGCTTGGGTACTATCTCCGAAGAGACACTGACTCAACAGAATCATATCTTTGGTGACTTACCAGGAATTGGTAAATTTTTCTTTCGGGCTGGACAAGAGGTGATTATCGAACCCGAACCGGGTGTTGATGAGTATAAGCTACGTGTAAGCATACCTGGTTCTGTAATGGCAGTATTGCTGCAACAACGAGGGCTATTGGTACTTCATGCTAGTAGTGTTGCAATTAACAACAAAGTTGTGGCGTTTATGGGTGCTTCCGGATGGGGGAAATCCACCTTAGCAAAAGCCTTTCATGCTCAAGGCTATGACATTGTGACAGATGATGTCATGGCTATTCAAACTGACGCAGGTAGTCCCATTGTCTTCCCTGCTTTTCCACAAGTCAAACTTCTACCTGATGCAGCCGCTTCTTTAGGATACAGTCGCGAGAGTTTACCTGCTCTGTTTCCCAATGCCTCAAAACTATCTTATAAATTTACCAAAGGATTTCAGAGTACACCCTTGCCATTGCAACGAATTTATGTTCTAGACAAGGGAACAGGTCACGAGATTATTAGCTTATCGCCCCAAGAGGCTTTTGCTGAGTTATTGCGTCACACTCGTGCAACGAGTTTACTCACAAATCAAGACTTTGCTAAATCTCATTTCGATAAATGCACAACTTTGGTTAGGGAGGTATCTTTCTGTCGCTTTCTCAGAAAGCCTTCACTGATAGATCTACCCCAGCTAGTAAATTTAGTAGAAGATGATGTTGCCCAACTGAGTGATCAAGACTCCGAACGCACCAATTTCCTAGCCGTATAACCAGATTGATAGTTGTTTATTTAATTTAGGTTTTAAGACTTTGAATAGCCAAATACGTAGTGCGAAGACGATACTGAATAATCTCGTAATCACAGTGAGATTGGTTTGGGCTGCTTCTGGCTATTGGACTCTAGCCTGGATATTACTGCTATTGGTGCAAGGATTACTTCCTGGAGTCACGGTTTATTTGACTCGCTATGTAGTGAATAGTCTGGTTGCAGGTGTTGGTGCTGGTATTTCCTGGGACAATATTCAGACAGTGCTGATACCTGTAGGTTTGATGGCTGTTGTATTGCTACTCACGCAATTTCTGCAAGGTGCTAGCGGATTGATTAGTACAGCGCAGTCAGAACTGGTTCAAGATCATATCAGTGAATTGATTCACAAACAATCAGTTGCTATTGATTATGGTTGTTATGAATCATCTGAGTATTACGATCAACTTGAACGGGCGCGGGGGGGTGCAGCTGGGCGATCGCTTGCTTTATTAGAAAGTACAGGTAGTCTAGCCCAGAATACGATTACCTTGTTTACCATGGCTGCAATCTTGCTTCCTTATGGTTTTTGGCTGCCGATCATTCTTGTGATTAGTGCCTTACCTGCGTTCTATGTGCTACTACGTGTAAACAAACTTCAGTATCAATGGTCACAAAGAACTACAACTCAACGCCGTTGGTTAATGTACTACGATCTGCTATTGACCAACTCCGCAACGGCGGCGGAAGTACGATTGTTTGATTTTGGTGATTACTTTCAATCGTTGTACCAAAAATTGCGTCGGCAACTTCGACACGAACAGCTAAAACTCATCAAAGAGCAAACATTAGGTCGCTTTGTTGCTGGTATCATAGCTTTATTTGTGACTGGTTGTGCGCTTGCTTGGATGGGACGGCAAGTATTATTAGGAGTTCTAACTTTAGGAGACTTAGCCCTTTTCTACCAGGCATTTAATCAGGGACAGGGAATTGTAAAATCTCTGTTGGACAACTTGGCACAAATTTATCGTAATAGCCTGTTTATTAGTAATTTATTTGATTTTTTACAAATTCAGCCGCAAATTGTAGATCCATCTAACCCAGTCCCAGTACCCTCAACACTCAAGCAAGAAATCAGATTTGACCAAGTTACATTCCGCTATCCTGGCACAGAGGAAGTAGTTTTAGAGAATTTTAACTTGACGATTCCTGCTGGCAAAATTGTGGCGATCGTTGGTGATAATGGTGCAGGCAAAAGTACACTCATTAAGCTTTTGTGCCGTTTTTATGATCCTGACTCAGGAAGAATTGAATTAGATGGTATCAATTTGTGTGAATTTGCTGTCACAAAATTGCGTAGATTAATTACTGTTTTATTCCAATCTCCTATTCCTTACTACACTACAGCAGGTGAAAATATTGCTTTGGGAGATATCACAGCAGTATCAAATCAGACAGAAATTGAAGCCGCAGCTCAAGCATCGGGTATTCACGATAAGATTATGCGCTTACCCTTGGGTTACAACACGATGTTGGGTAAGTTGTTTCCATCAGGAACCGATTTAAGTGGAGGTCAATGGCAACGTCTAGCGCTAGCGCGAGCTTTTTTTAGACGCGCTCAAATCATTATTTTAGATGAACCCACAAGTGCTATGGACCCCTGGGCTGAATACGATTGGTTAGAACGTTTCCGTTCCTTAGCAGCAGGACGTACTGCTGTTGTGATTACTCACCGTTTCACTCTGGCGATGCAGGCAGATATGATTCACGTGATGCGTGCTGGTCGAATTGTAGAGTCTGGCAATCATAGAGAATTATTGACTTTAGGCGGACTTTATGCTCAGTCTTGGCAAGCGCAAATGGAGTCCAGTTCAAGTCAGAAAATTGAAAATGGGATTGTTTAACTAACTGAAAATCAATAAATCATAGACTTATATTAAAGTGAATAAAAGCAAATGCAAACTCTACCAAAGTTAAATACCAATATTTTAGGTGTTAATATTCGTCCTGAAATGCAGCTACTGCTTTGTTGTGCTTCTACTAAAATAGATGTAGCCAAAACTGAAGAAATAAAAAGTTTGATTCAACGAGCAGATTTAGACTGGCAAGATGTCATCGGTAATGCATATAAGCATGGTCTCATGCCGCTTTTATATACTAATTTGAATGCGATCGCACCAGATATTGTTCCGAAAAATGTCCTCAATCAACTTCGCAATATTTTCTACACAAATGCTCAACGCAGTTTAATGCTAACTGGGGAACTTGTACAACTCTTACGTCTATTGCAAGAAAATGAGATTCTCGCTGTTCCTTATAAGGGTCCTGTTTTAGCGAATTTACTATATGGAAATATTGGACTGCGTCAGTTCTGTGATTTAGATATATTGGTGCAACAACAGGATGTTTTGAAATTCAAAAATCTCCTAATTACTAGAGGATACAGACCAAAAATTCAATTGACAGAAGTTGAGGAAATTAATTATTTAAAAGATAAAAGTAAGCATACCTATAACTTTATAAATGATAGCAAGGGAATAATGGTGGAAATTCATTGGCGAATTACACCACGCTATACATCTGCAATTGAAGTCAAGTATATTTGGGAAAATCTCCATTCATCTAGCCTTGGTGGGATGGAAATCTACAGTTTCTCGGCAGAAGATTGGTTACTATTGCTCACTAATCATGCATCAAGACATCGTTGGGAAAAACTCAGTTGGTTAGCTGATATTGCAGAGTTACTTAGACAGAACACCGAAATTAATTGGGAAATAGTGATTCAAAAAGCTAATGATTTTGATTGTAAAAGAATGCTTTTTCTCGGTCTTTTTCTCACACGTCAGTTGATAGGAATAAATTTACCGATAGGAGTTATCAATAAAATTACGAATGATCACAAAGTCGCAAAATTAGCTTCAGAAATTTGTCTGGATATACTTAATAAAACTAATACTAATCATAAATTTATGCAAAACACTCGCTATCATATTCAGGTAAGAGAGCGTTTGCACAATAAAATTTTGTATTTAGAGTTATTCTGGCGTTGGTTAATTAGAGATAAAAGTATTTTACTAGACGAATAATTATAATAATACGACAAAAAAATAAGTAATTTCAAGATAGAGATCTGAAAATTTTTATCTTTTATAATTCAATAAGCTGATGTGCATTTAAACTAGGATTTTTGAGAGCTATACTGCTTACTGTGTCGAGATTGCTCGCTCGATTTAAATGCTGAACAGCTTACGCTTGGTGTTAAGGATTTTTAGTATAAAAATTTGGTCTGTAGAGACGCGAAATTTCGCGTCTGGTACAAATAATTGTGGGCTTAACACCAACCATATTGCTCTACAAAGGATTGTGGACTTAACACCAAGTGTATTGTTTTATAATTTAAATTTCAGCCTTTAATTGTCTATTTGCTTCTGTACCCAATTGTGCATTATAAAAGCGCGAGTACTTCAAAATTTGTAACTCATGCCATCGCATACCAATTAACATAGCCATTGAGAGCATATAGCCAGGTTCTTCTAGCTGAGTGAAAATGAAACCATAAATCAACACAGTCAGCATTGTAAATTTGCAAAAGTCATCCAAGCAAATTCGATACCAGACGATAGATGCAAGATATAAATAAGCTCCTAAACCTAGAAATCCAAAATCTCCCCAAATACCAGCCCATCCCCAAAGTGGAGCGAAAAAGCTAGAGTCTAACCAAGCAGTTTCACTCCAAGCATCCCAAACAGCCTGGCTAGCAGGATGGATAGTAGCACCCAATGGTTTTAATAAAGATGAGTAGTCCTTTAACATCCATCCCCCTAATCGCCCAACTGTATGACCTGGACCAAGACCAAGCAACCAATTTAAGGACGATTTATAAAATGTCGGAATAATTCTAATTGGTGCTAACTTAAGTAATGTCGCTTCACCATCAGGACCATAAAGCCCTGGTCTGATCCAAGTATTAAAAGCGGCAAATGCTTCTACATTTCCTATGCACCACCACAATCCGTAACAAATTAAAATTGCAGCTATCAAATATTGTATTGTTTTTCTCAGATCTTGTAATTTAATCAGAATTAATATAAACCAAGCTAGTAGCCAAACTAAAAGTACCTGTTTAGCGTCAGCGAATAATAACTGAAAAAAGGCAGCAACAATCACAGAAAGTCGTAACCATATTGGAGCAGTCTTGGCACTGATTAAATAATACAAACCAAAGCACATAGATACAGAAGCAGCAACAACATGACCGGAGCCTGTGAGATAGAAAACTCCTTGAACATTGTCTGTTGGTTGCATTTCAGTAACTCTTAAACGTCCAATGGTGATTAGAAAATGTTGGGCGATCGCTAAGAAAATATGAAAACAACCGAAACGTAGTATCCAAACTCTAAATTTTTTAAAGTTTTCTTGAGAAATAGGAATACAAATTATTGCCAGTAAGACTAGAAATGGCTCACTCAGCAACATCAACGATAAGAAGATATTAATTAGCCCAGCTTTATTTAAAAAGGCGCTGGCGGTCATAGTTCCGAGGAGAATTAAAAAACTAACTAGAACTGCTTTAGCAATTGAAATTTGGTTTTTATTTCTTACCTTAGTTTTAGTGACTACAATTCCACAAGCTATTGGAACGATGACGAAGTGAACAAAATTGATTGGTGAGGGGAAGCCAATAGAATTAAGAATCCGGGGGAAAAAAGCGGTAGCAAAAGCTAGTAGTATGAGAAGTGAATTTTTAATGTATCCTTCCTGTTTTTTGTAAACCCCTATCCCGGTGTTCATCTATCCCCCTGAATTTAGTTAATTTTTGCCACCAAAGTTTTGCATTTTGGTATAAATTTCCATTAGTTTTTGGTAATTTTTCTGAACTGTGTACTTTGCTTCAAACTCTGCTCGTGCTTCTTGGCGCATGTCAGCAAGCTTTGCTGGGTTTGCTAGAATCCACTCTACCTGAGTAGCTAAATTATCTGCATCACCACGACGGAAATGAAGCCCAGTTCGACCAGGATCTACCAATTCTGCGACAGCACCGATATTGGTAGCAATCACGGGAGTTCCTTTAGCAAATGCCTCAACTGCTACACGCCCAAAGGTTTCATACCATTTCGAGGGAAAGACTAAAAACATCGCTTCTCCCATCAAATCATGGACTTCTGACATTGGTCTGCGTCCTAGCCATTCTATATAGGAATGTCGTTTGACAGCTGCTATCACTTCGTGAGCTAAAGGGCCATCCCCTACAATTTTGAGAGGTATTTTTACATCGAGATGTTCCCAAGCTTTTAACAGGGTGTCTAAACCCTTTTCTACAGAAAGTCTACCTACAAAAAGGGCATAGCCACCACTTCCCTTACCAATCGCAGGTTCAGGACTGACAAAGTTTGGTTTAACCACAATTTTATCTGCTGGCAGACCACCAGCAATAAATTTTTGGCGAGCAAATTCAGTCAGAGCGATGTATAGATCCACCGTTTTTACCCAAGTGTTCATCAGTCTATGCACACTCAGCATTGTAGTGACACCAACACTTGCCACTTTGCTGTTGCGATAACAACCATGCAAGACTCCTGGATAGGGAACAGGTAGCCCCAAGCAGTCTTCACAAATGTTACCTTCCCGGAAAAACAACGCATTTGGACACAGAAAACGGTAATTGTGTAAAGTCTGAACTACAGGGACTTTCTGTGCTTTGGCTGCATAATACACTGAAGGCGAAATCAGGGGGAAAAAATTCTGGACGTGAACAACATCACAGGGCTGTTGTTGTAACCTAAGCCTGACAGTCTGGTAGGCTTCATCTGACCAAACTGTTTTGGCAGCGACATCTAGCTTACTCAAATTGGCAAGGCGATCGTTATTTTCTTCGTAAACTTCGACTTGATGCCCCATCTCTCGTAAAAGGTTGACCTCAGCCTCGTGGCACTCGTCTTCTCCGCCGCGAATTTGGTAGCTATTGTGGATACTTAGAATACGCATACGAGGTTATTCCCACAATAGACTAGTTAGAGTTAAGTAATATCGGTTCAGTTTGAGGAGTGCGACGCCCTACAATTTCTTCATAGAGTTGAGCTAAGGCTGCACCCATCACTTCTCGGTCAAACACCTCTTTGACTCTGGTTTGTGCCGCTTGGCTCATTTGACTTCTCAATTCTGGATCTTGCGCTAAATGGATCATTGCTGACGCCAAATCCTGTGCAGCTTGTTCAGGTGTGTGAGCAGGAACTTTAAAGCCAGTGGCGGATGTCACTTGCACAGCCGGGCCCCCCAAATCTAGACACAAGACTGGGCGACCTGCTGCCATTGCTTCCAGACAAACCCAACCACCAGAATCATGGAGGCTAGGGTGAACCAATGCGATACACTCACTCAATTTCTCTAAGCTTTGCTCTCTTGGTAGCCTTCCCCAAAATTTTACCTTTTCGGCAATTCCCAGTTTTTCAGCCAGGTTTTGTAGGTTTTGACGCTCAGGCCCATCACCTAGAATCCAGTACTCGCTATTCGGCAAATTGGCTTTAGCAAAAGCATGTAATCCCAGGTGAAAACCTTTCCAATGCAAGAGTCTACCCATACTAATAAATCTGACGGTGGAGTCAGTGGGCATTAAACACTGAGCAAGATTGAGAATTTCTTCTTTGGGTAAACCTGATTCGCAAATCACCTCTACTTGATTGACACCCATTTTGCGAATGCGTTCGGCTGTATCTTCTGTCGTGGCTCGAATGAGAGTACTTTTTTTGGCAGTCATATGGACAAATGGATCAAGTTCACCAACCCAGCGAACCAAGCTGCGTGCAGTTTCATAAGCTTTGGCACGTAGACTAAAATCTTTCCAAAAAGCCTTTGGTGCAGATTCTCCACCACCCACCGGGCCCCAAATAAAGGGAACAGGCAACAGTGACAGGAAACTAGGATTGGAATATTTCACAAAAGTGACATGGTGAATGGCATCAAAGCCAATTTGACGATGCAGGCGACGGGCAACAAAATATGCTTGAATTTGCCAAAGATAGTAGTGAATTTGCATCGCCCCTGATTGGTTCCAACGCCACACCCCCCCCAATATGGGTAAATTAAAATATGCAAAATGCAAGTTAGGGACTGGATTACGAGCTAATTCTGCTTCAATGATGTCACCACTTTCATCAGGTCTAGTCAATACCCAGACTTCATGGTATTTGGCGACTTCTCGTGCAACACTCCAACCTACACCAGGTTCAGAACCCCTACCTGGTTCACATGAGTAGGCAGATATCAGGATTTTCATAAATACCTCTTGAGTATAATAAAATACTAATTTTTTAGGAATGAAACCGTATTTATCCGGTCTCTACAAAGGATTGTAGTGTTGATCAGCAAGCGTATTGGAATATAGTGATATTGATAGCAATAATCATATTTAGGTTTAAATACGTATCTTGAATATAAGAGACAGAGGCTTTAGTTTATTGTTATCAAGTTGAATTTGGTAAGGAGGGTTTGGTAACTTCGCCTTTTGGTTGTTGTGATGGATATAAAACTTGAGTTGCTTTTATTTTTAGTGATTTCTCATATATTTGAGCAATTTGCTCTGCGGTTTTTTCCCAGGTAAATGATTTGACTCTTGATAGACCTTTCTCAACTAATTCTTGATAGTATACAGGGTCGCTGTAAAGACGACACACAGCATCTGCTATTTCTTGAGGATTTGTGGGATCTATCAAAATTCCAGCATTATCGACTACTTCCGGCATAGCAGAAACTTGAGAGGTAATCACCGGTATGCCGCAGGCCATTGCTTCTATAATTGTGATGCCAAATCCTTCATGTAATGAGGGTGCAATCAAACAATTAGCAGCATTATAAATTTTTACCAAAGTAGCTTTATCTGGTTGTCCTAAATACTTTATATAGTTTTCTAGCCCATGAGTTTGGATATATTGTTTCTGATCGGGTTTGAAGTCTGAGCCTGCTTTCCAAAACTGGATTGGTAGCCCTTGTTCTTTCAAAATTTTGACGACTGTCAGAATAGTAGAAATATTTTTACGTGGATGATCTGAACCAACATTTAATAGACAAAATGTCTCAGGTGAAATATTATGTTGCTGGCGAAAAGACTCTGCTTGGTGTTTAGGTAGAGGTTGATATATAGCTTCAACAGCATTAGGAACAACAGCAATGCGATCGCAATTAATATTCAATATTTGAGCTGTGTCTTTAGCTGTAGTAGAAGAGACAGCAATGATATGATCTGCATATCGCATGGTTTGCACAGACTTTTGCCACATACCACTGCTGATGATTGGCAACTGTACTGAACCCTGAAGATTATTACGGTAGAAGAAGTTAATTAAGTCGTGACAGGTAACAAAGGCAGGTTTACCCTGATTTTTTAACCAATTAATAATATGAGCTTCGCTATGGTCGATAATATGAAAAATATCTCCTGGTTGTTTTTGTACCTTGCCTGGAAAACCCCAGAAACGCTCATAGAATTTTTTGGCTCGCAAAGTCCAAGATCGACTTTTTCTATCTACGGGGTGGGGTGCTAAATCAACAATTTCCCAATCAGGTCTTACAGTTCGTAGTCCCGAAATCAGACCATCAGCATAGACATCCATACTAAAATTGGGCATTGTACGCACAATTACTACACGCATTTTTACCCTATTCCTGCAATTTAATTTGATCAAAGCTAAACTCAAAGGACTTTGGCTCAACTATTAACACTAATGGCATACTCTCCTTTGTTTTGATTGAGTAATATATTCCAGAGGTTGATTAAGCGTTCGGCTATTCGTTCATGAGTATAGTGTTGTTCAACTCTCGAAATGACATAGTTTCTTAGTTCTTGTCGCCAATTTGGTTCGCGGATCATCTTTTCTAAAATTGCCGCTAGTGTGTGAGCATCTCCTTCTGGAAACACCAGATCATTTTGACCGATGACGTTGGCAATTTCCCCACTATTAGAGCCAACAATCGGCACACCCATTGCCATTGCTTCAATTAACACATGACCAAATTGTTCTTTCCAAGTATCAGTGGTGCGTGAAGGCAGAACTAAGACATGAAACTGGCTCAGTTCCTCTGGTGCTTGTTCGTGGCGTACTGATCCCCGCCAGATGACTAAATCGGCAATCTGCTGTTTCTGTGCTTCTTGCCTCAGTGATTCTTCGTATGATCCGGAACCACAAATAATAATTTGATACTTTAAACTCCGTTCTCTCAGAAGCCGAGCGGCTGCAAATATAGTGTCAATACCTTTTTCTGGAACCAATCTTCCGAGAAAGCCGATGCGAAACTCTTGATTTTTGCCTCCCTCGGATAATCGCGGACTGAATAAACTAGTATCCACTCCCATCTGAGGCATAACTTCCATCAAGCCAGTGTAACCCCACTGACGCAGCAAATTTGCGCCATCTTGATTACCAGGAAGTATTAACTGTGCGGTATTGAGGACAAATTGGCGTACCCAATGGCGCGGTTTTGGTAGGTTACGTTCCATGTTCTCCCAACCAAATACGACCAATGGCTTACCTGTGAGTCGGCTCCAAACTGCTAGCTCAAAAGCACACAGAGAAAAGACTTCTTCCTCAACTTGCACTAGATCGGGTTGAAAATCGTTAACTACTTGCCAAATTTTCCAAGGTGGATAAATGTGAGCGCCACCACGACCTGTAAATAATACAGGTGCTGTATAAATTTTGATTTTGGGGTAGGGTTTTTCTACCTCAAAAAAGCGATTCCACTCCAGAGCTTTCCAGTTACTAGGAGTTAGCAAGCCAACTTCGACTTTATTTGTTTCGGCGATCGCATTCAATTTTCCCTGGTTCACTCCTACTACATAGGTGTGACTGATAAAAAGTACGCGTAGCTTAGAGTTCATCATTCTAGGGAATTTTGAGTGTATTGGAACATGATTTTGTCATACAGCAATTTATCAAGAAGACCTCTATGAACGATATGCTCGAGCCAAGAGATTTTTTGTTGGTATTTTGGGACGACCTGCTCCTTCTGCAATAAAAATGAGTTGGTGCAATAAGCACAAGTATGCTTCTTTTAGACGTCCTAAGAGTGTTGATGCAGCCCACTGGGGTTTGATCTCAACTTTATTAGATTCAAATCCAGCTATTAATAGGAGATTAAGAAGAGTGTTTTCTGCAACTCCGAATTCGTGAGAAAGGTCATTATATCTGTACAAACAACCAAATATACTACCCATATTGGGAGTTTGAATGACGACGCAGCCATTGGGTTTGAGTTTTTCTCGAATTTGTTTGAGAAATTGAGATGCTGATTGCTTTGGTAAATGTTCTAGAATATCGAGGGCGAAAATCACATCAAACTCTTCTGCTTTTTCAAATTCATTTAGTTGTTTTGCATCAAATTTTTGGACAAATGTTAATCCCAATTCTTGGCAAATAGCTACATTTTGCTCTGAAATATCTAAGCCTGTAAGATTGTTATATCCTTTTTCTTTTAAAAATGTGAGTAAGGCTCCCTCACCACAACCTACATCTAAAATTTTGATTGATCGATCTGTGGGGAGCCAGTTTTTTAAAGTACGTTGAAATGATTTAAAAATTTTTTCTTTTGCGAGCTTATCTTTAACTGTTGGTCTACCAGACAGTTCATTATATCGTTCATAAAGTTCATCAATTGTATTACCACTAGATACATTGTTTGAAGACATGATATTTATCTCCTAATCATAAACGCAATTTATGATTTTTATTTCTTTAGATAATACTAGTAGCGATCGCCATCTTTGTACATAGCTGATCGTGAGTCAACGCGCTAGTAGTTTCCTCACCCAAGACTTTAGTTTACCCGAACCATAAACTAGTTTGAACACAGGGGCAAAAAGGATATCTGGTAGATATTCACCCCACTTCAACAACCATTTTTGATGAGGAGAACTAAAACTATAGAATTGTGGGTGATTTACAAGCTGGCGATGAATTTCTTGCCTCTTCGCTTTTGGTATACCTTTGAGACGGGCAATTAAATAGCGATCGTGACAAACTAGCAAATTCAGGCTCAGACTTGTGAGCTTTTGTGCAAATACCTCACCATAGACACGTCTTAAAAACAGTTTTTGTTCTCTATGGACAGCTTCAAAAACACTTTGGCTCCGTTCTAGAGAATCAACGGTGGAAGTTACCTGACTGGTTGTATTTCCTCCATGAAAGCGGAATTTACTTAACGCCTCTGGAATAGATTCAATTACAGTGATAAATGGTGCTAAATAGGAAACTAAACTATCTGCATTACGTCGAAATATTTCATTGAGAGGAAATATCAATTCAGCGATTTCTCGTCGCACACTTAATGCAGATGCTGGAGGTACATCTTGCGGAGAACCACCATTTTCTAAAGCCTCAAGTGCAATCCAACCCGAAGATAAATGCTTAAACATAGGAGTCGGTCTCAGCAAGTTTCCCTGACCATCTATTTGCATGACATTATGAATGACAAAGCCATATTGAGGATCGGACTTGAAAGCCTCCACAACTTTTTCCAACTTTCTATCCATCCAGACATCATCTGCATCAAGTAAGCAAATGATTTGACCTTTACTTTCCCTGTATGCTGCATTTAAGGCGCTAGCAACTCCACCATTTTGTTTACTGATGAGTTTTATCCTAGAGTCCTTACGAACATAGTTTGCAATGACATCACAGGAGTTATCAGTGGAACCATCATCACAAACGATGATTTCAAAGTTTTGATATGTCTGGCTCAAGACACTTTCTAAAGTCTCACTAATGTATTTGTCATAGTTGTAGTTGGCAATTACTACAGATACTAATGGGCTATCAGGAAGCCGGGACATTTGAATGGGTTGCAGTTTTTCAGTTTGCACTTCTTGCATGAGTTTTTGAATTCAATACTCCATAAATTTGTGTTATTTTGCTGGACTTGATAATACCTCTTTAGATTCTGATGAGGTTGTCTTTAAACAAATTTGAGAATATATTTCTTGTAAATATTGCCTCATAGCAGCTTCTTGAGGTCGAAATGAGAAGTGTCCAGCAAAGACATTGTTGAGAACAATGATTGGTCTAGACAAGCTCATGCAATCTTTACATAGATGTGACTCATCTATCCCAAGACCACCTTGGGAAAAAGAAGTTCGCAAGCCGCCAAATTTTTCCCAAAGTTCCTTTTCAAATAAAATAGCTCCTATGCTGAAGCGATGTGGTACAGGTGAATAACTAAAAGGCTGTGTTCTGATATAATTAGCCGTATCATCAAACGGTAAGCTTTTTCCCCATAACCACTTAGCGGCTTCTCCATCAGATTGTGCTTTAATATCACTAGCAGCATGTATAAATTCGCCAAATTTCTCTTTATATTCTTTCTCAGCTGCAATAGTTTTTAGAAAATTAATGTACGAATAACCATTGACATTCAGGATAGGAGCGCAAACTCCAGGAGAGTATAACCCTTCTTCTTGAATACGTAAATATCCTTCTTGCAGATCATCGAAAAATCCCTCAGAAATGAAAATATCTTCGTCTAATTTGTAAATCCATTTTGCTTGTTGATGGTTCGCTATTGCTAAGTTTTGAACTAGCGCAACTTTGTTGTCTTTTGTATAAAGATATGACCAGCCTAGATTTTCTGCTAACTGTGCTAAAGCATCAACATACAAGCCAGAAGAAGCTATACATACATCAATATCTGATGGAATAAACTTGGCTATTCTATTTAAAGTTAGAGGCCATAGAAACTCTTTGTAACCAGCAAGTATAACGAGAAGGCGCTGACTACCCTTACTTCTATCAATAAATTTGTAAGAACCATTAAAGTTTAACCAGGTTATCCATCTCATTAATAAGCTGGCATTAGCTTCAAGTTTGATAGGTACCTTTGTAAGCCGAGTATTTGACTTCTGAGATAGTTGTTTTGGTTTACTAATTGTCATCTTAATTAATATCTCTATGTAATCTGCGATTTATTCTACAAAAAAATGTTTCTACCCAACTCTTTCATGTACCTAATAGTTTAGGACGTATAATCAATCCTAAATAATAGTTGCTATTTCTTTTTCAAATAGACCAAGCGCTCTTAACACAGCTTGATCCATATCGTAGTACTTGTAATCTGCAAGTCTTCCTGCAAAAAGTACTGTTCCGTTCAATTTCTCTACTTCTTTAAGGTAAAGGTCAAGGCGATCGCGATTTTCTTCATTCAGAATTGGATAATAAGGATCATTTTTTCCAGGTATATAAGCTTGAGGATATTCCCTCACCAAAGTAGTTTTAGGAGAAATTTGTCCTGACAAGTATTTCTGTTCAGTGATACGAGTAATATCGTAATCGTTGGGGTAATTGACTGTTCCAACTTCTTGATACCATTCTTGATCTAAAGTCTCAAACTCAAAATTTATACTACGGTATGGCAATTCACCATACATATAATCAAAGAATGTATCAATCGGACCAGTGCAAATTATCCGATTAAACTGAACGTCGTTGATAATCTCGCGGTAATCTGTATTTAGAAGTATTTTAATATTGGGATGAGCCAATATTCGACGAAACATTTCAGTATAGCCAAGCTTGGGCATAGCTTGGTACGGATCTTGAAAATAACGGTTATCTCGACTGATGTAGACTGGAACACGTCCTGTGACTCCCCTATCCAGTTCTTCTGGTTTGACTCCCCACTGCTTCATGGTGTAGCGAAGGAAGACATTGTCATAGATATACTCAGCTAAAAAAGTGAGATCCCCGCTTGCACTTTCACGTAGTTTTAAAATGGGTACTTTGACTCCAAAACCAAAGTTTTCTAGAAGTAAATTTTCTAGTTTTTCTGCATATTTTGGTGGAAAAAGAGCATAGAGGGAATTTAGATTAAAAGGAATAGGAACTTTTTTTCCCTCTAATACTCCAAGTACATGGTGATAGTAATGTCTCCACTCTGTAAATTGTGAGAGATAATCCCAAACTTTTTTTGATTTCGTGTGGAAAATATGGGGACCATATTTATGTACTAAAATGCCATGCTCGTTGTAATAATCGTAGGCGTTGCCACCGATGTGGTCTCGCCGTTCTACAATTAAAACTCTCTGTGCAAGTTGAGTGGCAATTCTCTCAGCCAGCACACACGCAGAATATCCAGCACCTATTATTAACCAATCAAATTTCATAGAGTTTATCCTTGTTTAACACTAAGAGGTTTTGAACTTTCACATTCAACTAAAGATTGTGTATTTTTTTCACTTTCTAACTCACTGAAAGTGTTTTCTGCTAAATTTGCTAGTAGAGATTGTAATTTCATGCGATAAATGTATGGCCAACCACCTTCCTCTTCAATATTTTTTAATAAGGTGTAAAGGCCCTGGCGATTACTGGGCAAAGATTCCAGAAAGAGACTATCTCTAATTTCTCGATGTAAACCCTCTAGCAACCGTAGTAATGCAAGTAATGCTAAACTATCGCCCTGGCAATTTTTTGCTTCTGACTGAACTTGCAGTTCAATAGTTTCTAACCTCAAATTATTTCTTTGTTGTTTCAGCTCTGTATTGATGTACATGCTGTATGCTCTTAGAACTAAGGTAGGGTAAATTAATTTCTCGAAAAAACGATAGCCAGAGTAGAGGTTAAGTAGGTTGACTTATTTGTTGAGTTGAATTAGCAAGCTTTGGCTTGATAAATTTTCTCCTGATTTGGCGGATTTTATTAACTGTCTTGACTCCAAACAAGGTTTTCATGATTGGATTAGCTCTTACAACTGAGGCTGTAAACCAAACATCTGGATGTCGATGCTTACTAAAAAGCAGTAATTTACACCAATCAACTAAATTGTAAATAGGTGCTAGTTCATAGAAAGAATTTTCAGTTATATCTCCAGCCATGACAAAGGAGCCAAATACTTCTGCTTCCTGATAGGAAGGTTCTAAGACAAACTCTCTTGACAAAATTTCAGTCGCTTCATAAAAAAGATTAATTGTACATTCCTGCACGTCCAAATTAGTTGTTAGTTGCTTTGCAAATTCAACCGTCGCATTTTGCAAGACATATAATCCCCAGTTAATCGCTTCTTCGTTTTTTGGTTGACGAAGAATAGGGACATATTGGTTATCGCGTCGCTCATATCTGGTAGTGCTACCATGATCTGCTGACATGAACAGCTCGAACAAGCATCTGTACTTACATAGAAAATAGCGATCGCCAGATGGTTGATCTACATCATAAAAATAAGCAAGTGATTGATCTTCCTTAAATGGCTTAACTCGCTCTTGAAGCGCAAAATAAAAACCATAAATGCCAGATTCGGGATAAATACCAGCAATGTTCAGTAATTTACTCAAAGATCTTTGTGTGCGTCCACTCCAGCCAATATCGACAAAACCAAAGGGAACTCCATCACCTATCCCTTCTTGACGGAAATAACCAATCGCCTGATCGCGATAGCTAGCAGCAGTTGCGATGATCAGATCGGTAACTTCTTTCTCTGTAAAAATATTCTGCATCAAGTCGCGTTCGTGCTGCTGAAGATTGAGATCCCATTTTTCTGTTGAAAAGCCATAGCGATTCAGAACATCTTTGATTTGATCGGGTGAGATGTTTACTCGGTCACATAAAGAGCGAATTGATAAAAAGCGATCAAGTGAACCAGTCGCAACCAAAATCCAATCAAGCTCATCTTCACCAATCTTCTGAATTGCAGGCATGTGCCACGCTTGACGCGAACCATATAAATAACGGCAGTCAATTGCAAACCCCCAATTTTGGCAGATCACCTGAGCTATTTTGTGCAGTATCTGCCCATCTCTGGCGACAAAGTATAATCTTTGAAGTCCTCTTTGTTGGGCTTCGACTAAACACCAGTACACGAAACCAAATAGAATTGGAGCAACAGCACTTGCTGTCGTTTCCCAAATAACTTTTTGATGATTGTTTGTTTCTTGAGACTGCAAACGGGTAAGCCTACTGGCTCCAGCGAGTAGGGATCTAAACTTTAAAGAAAATTGAGTTGTTTCTGCAATTTTTTGCTCATAGCGATTCAGGTGAGCTTGAGTAAAATATTCAACTGGAATACCAAGCTTTTTCGGAACTTTTATATCAGCTTGTCGGTTATCTCCAACATGTTTAAACTGTTCTCGTTTGACTCCTTCTTGTATCAAACAGTATTTAAATAACTCACCACTTCCCTTATTAATTCTTGTTTCAGATGAAACGTATAAAGTACTGCCTGGAGTCCAAACTTTGTTTTCTTTCAAGAAATTCCGAATAACTTCTTCAGACAGATACATATCCGAAATATAAATTACTCTTTCATTCGCTTGATAGAGCGACTGAATGCGTTTTTGCGTAGCAGGTACTGGACGTAAACTCGATAGCTCAATTTCTATTTCTTTTTGTTTTGCCCTTTCAACTTCATCTGTTGACCAGTTTAAAGAACTAGCAATTTGTTCATAAATTTCTTCTAGTCCTATTTCATAAACAGGTCCAGTTTCTCTAGCAATTCTTTCAGCCTCCATTCTTAGGTGAGACCAAGATTCAGGTGCCATTTGAATTAAATTATCTTTTCGGAGTTGATCACCTAATTCCCAGAATAGGTCAGTTGGTTTTGCCCAAATTCGGGTTATGGATGTATCAAATACGTCAAATGAGTAAACAATCTTTTTCATGAGAGTCTCACCAATGTGCTAGAGGATTTAACAAAAAGTGCAAGGTTTGACTTATGGATTGATTGCAGGTTCTGTTGAAATAACAGACTCTAGGTCAGTTTTCGACAATGAATGCTCAAAATTCTGATAGAGTTGCAGATGCTTTTCAAGAAATACAGTATTTGAAAACTTATTTTCAACATCTCTTCTTGCTTGCTCACCCATTACTTCTAAATCAGGCGACAATAAGGCTTGGCGTAAGGCTTGATTTAATGCTTGCTGATTTGTAGGCTCAACTAGAATACCGTTTTGTCCATTCTGAATCATCTCTGGAACACCTCCTGTGGAAAAACCAACGACTGGAGTAGATGCAGCCATTGCTTCTAGAACAGTGAGTGGTAGGTTATCAGCAAGGGTACAAAAAAGCATGATGTCTGCTGCTGAGTAGACTTTTGCTAATAAATTAGGGTTTGAAATGTAACCCATTTCTTTGAATTCAAGTCCCTCTAACGCTTGCTTTAATTCATCATTACAAAGTCCTACAGCTATTACGAATGGAGATAAATCACGTACACTTTGAAGTGCGGCGATCGCATACTTCACACCTTTACGGGGATCGTCAAGAACATGTGCAGAAATTGCCACTACTTTGCGGTTTTCTGGAATACCTAAACTATTTTTTGCTTCTACTTTATTCACTATAGGAAAGATGCTTAAATCAAGACCATTAGGAATTACCACAGGTGATGATTTGAATTTAAGAGCTTGTTGAGCTTCCTGAAGCATCCAATGGCTAGGAAAGATATAGCGAATATTAAATTTTCCAGCAACCCATCGTTTGATTGCTTGAACTTCTCGTGTGCGATCGCTTAGTTTATTTTTCCATCCATCTTGAGGTAGTTGTGGACATCGATGACAGTAACTAGTAAACTTTTCACACTCCATCGGGTACATACAACCGCCAGTGAACGCAGAACAGTCATGTACTGTGAAAAATGTCGGTTTACGCCGGGAAGTTAGAGCTAGAGTGATTGGAGAAATAGCAGTAAAGAGGTCATGAAAATGGACGATATCGTAATTATCAAGAACCTTGTTGAGGTTAAACCAGTATTCAACTGGTAATAACTCTCTAAAACCATATTTATTAGTTTTTTGATGAATATTTTTACAGAGTTTTAGTTGAAAACCTTCTCCGTAAAGACTGTGTTGGAATGAGAGAGGCTCTTTGTACTTAAAGGCAATAAAATGCTCGGTTGAGTGTCCAGCGTCATTTAACCAGGTAGCCAAATTCTCTGCAACTCTGCTTGCTCCACCTCCATTTCTATCAGATTTACTAATAACAGCTATTTTCATATATTAGGAATAGTTACTATATTTCAATGTATTTAGCTATGAGTAGGTATATTTTTTCTAAATTTGAGTAATGTTGTATTAAAACTTAAAATGCCGTATATTATATACCTAGCTACAGCAATTAAATAAACTTTAAGGGCATATTTTCTTGGAGATAATTTTAGATTCCAGCCCGCATGAATTAAACTACTTTTCCACATTTCTTTCTTGGCTAACTCTGAGTAGAAGTAATGAGCTAGACCTGCAATGTGAGAATATTTGTTTTTAACAATTTCTGCACGAACTTTTTCAGGCAATTGATACATACACATATCAACTGTATATTTGGCTTCCCAAATATTTTTACCTGTAAGTGCTAAACGGTTTGTGTCACTTCCTGAATGAACACGATAATAAGCAACCTGCCTATCTAAAGTAACCGCCTTGCCATAAAGACCCGCTCTAAAAAACATTTCCCAATCAGCAGTATGACTAAGTGGCAGATAATAACCACCAATTTCCTCGTAAACTCTGCGAGGTATAACCACAGTGGGTGTATGAATTGTATTTTTAACAGCTTGTATTTTTGGAAAGTCTATTATGACTCCATTGTTATTATTCAATGGTGACTCAATATGGATGTGATGATTATTTTCGTCAATAGAAATTGAAGGGCTAATTATTAAAGTAGCTTCTGGGTGTAATTGGAAAAGCTCTGCATAGGATGAATAAAAATCTGGTGCAACAAAATCATCACCGTGAAGAATGTGGAGAAATTGACCTATACTACGCTGAACACAGGTATTGAAGTTACGAATTGCACCTACATTTTGAGGTTGACGATAGAAAGATACTCGTCCTTTACCAATTTCTTTAACTACTGCTTCTGGGTCATCTTTAGTTGAGCAATCATCTACAACCTCAATTTGCATGTGTTCTGGCCCTGGATCTTGTGCCATAACACTCTCAAGAGTTTGAACAAGGTAATTAGCGCAATTGTAAGTAGGAATCATTACTGACCATAATGGTCTATAAATGCCTTCAGGGACAGGAGCAATCTGAGGGTATTCTATTTTTTCAGGGATTTTTGTCTTCATCATTTACTTTAAATAATTTTAATAATATGGAACATAATCAATTAATTAGACTTTCTTCAAAGAATTATTTGAGTAGTAATTTTATCTCGCTCATAAATCTATGTATGGGATCGCGAGGAATTAATTTTCGTACGCTCACATATGCCTCTTTACCAATTTCACGCCATGATTCTCTTCTTTGCCAAGCTCTCTCCATTGCCTCATCTAGACACTCAGTTTTAGGAGCCATAGCCACAAAACCGTTAATATTATCCTCGATTAATTCTGTATTTCCGGCGACATCAGTAACAATGCAGAATCTGCCGCACAACATAGCTTCTACGATTGATAGAGGTAAACCTTCAAGTCTTGAAGGCAAAATAAGGGCATGATGGTCAGCCCAGATAGCTTCAACATTATCTACAAAACCACCAAATTTTACGTTATCCAAACTCCACAAATCTTTTAAGCGTCTTAATGTATTTCTCTGATATCCATCTCCAAAAAGAGTGACTTCAATCGGTCTGCTTTTCCACTTTTTAGAGCGAAGTACCTCGAACAGTATGTCTTGTCCTTTACTTTCTGGATCTAAGCGAGCTACACACGCTAACCTCAGCACACCTTTATCAGTAGGCCACGATGGAGCCACGTCATAAGATACTTTATATGGATTTCGGATAATCTTGGCATTATCAAGTTCTGTTGCCAGCTGTTTTACTGTAAGTTCCAAATTTTTCTGAGACACGAAATAACATCTTTCAGCACTTTGATAACCCTTTGCTGCTTTTGCAACCAACTCATCGGATGGCCAGAAGTGTTCACCAGCAGCGTGAACAATAACAACATAGGGAATATTTCTTATCAAGCAAGCCTCCATCCAACCTTTATCTTCATAATTGATTCCTTGAGAAATTACAACTAAATCAGGGTCAATTTTATCCAACCACTCAAATATAAACTCACGTTTATAAAGTTTAGAAACTAACTTTTGAATAAGATTTTTTTGATCCCATCTGCGGACAACGCAACAGTTAAACTGCTCAAGTTCCTGAATTTTTTTAGACTCTTGTTTCCAACCTTTGACATTTGCACCAATAGTTAAGCCTTGTTTAGCCATTTTTATAGCGGTTTGAGACCATAGTTCTTCACTACCGCTCCAAGAGGTTCCTTCATTAGTAGAAACAAAAGCAATCTTTTGCATAATTTATCAACATATTTTTTGTTTATGGATTTTTGTTTGAGATTACGAACATTCCTATTAATGTAATCGGCGAGAATAAACATAAGGCAAGTTCTAAAAAGTAAACATGTCTGCATTTTTTATCAAGGATGAATGAGAAATTTCAGGTTCGTCATTTCTTTGAATATTTCATCGCTTTGATCTTTTACATGAAATATCATTGAAAAATTATCATGTTTCTTAAATAATTTGTGTGTATAGAAAGCAAAGCCTCCGGTTCCCCAAATAACAACTTTAGCAGATGCAAGATAATGGATAGATTTAAGAAGATTATCCAAGGATTCACTAACAATACTTGTGTCTGAGTAATCCCTAATAAAATCGTTAAAATCATCATTCAAACTTTTTTCTAAATCTTGTAATTGTCGCATTTCTGTAGTAGAAAGCTTCAATTTTCCTTGCTTCAAATAATTTCTAATAACGTTAAAAGTTCTTTCATAACCATCAGATATAATGCTGCAAAAAATATTTTCTCTTCCCCAAATTTCAAATGTTTTAACCAAAAAGTTTTTGTATTGGTAAATATCTACTGCTCTCCGATTAGGATCAACATTAAATATTTTTTCGATTGATTTAACATCTGATTCATTATCACTGTTGAATACACAATCACCATTAACATAAAGGGTTTTTTGGGGTAGATGAATACTAATGCTATCACCAAGTCTAATATGTGCTACAAGATGAATCTTCTCATCACTAACAGTTGTAAAACCAGAAACTATTTGTTTTTCCTTCCTTGCTTTCCAATAATTTTCAGATAGCTTGTGGCTACTAAATTCAAAAATCTCTAATTCTGATTTCTTCAATAAAAAGTCTATTCTATCCAAAAAAGGATGCATTTTATCAGTACATACAAACTCATATATTAAATAGGGATATGATGACATATCCTCTATAATATGTTTCAAATGCAAAATATTCGTGATAGAACTACTTTCTAGTATTTGGTGTAAATCTATAGTTATTAATTTATAGTCTTTAAATTTATCATCATTTATTTGATTTTCAAAATTATAAAATCCTAAGAAATTTGCAATAACTTCGTCCTTATTGCTTTTTGAAGAAGCATTTGCATATAAAAATTTGTATAACAAATTTAATATTTTAGTCATGACTTTCCGAGTAAACCATAACTGATATATCCAAGGGAAGGTCGAAAATATGAGTTTTTCGCTTTTCCTTATTAATCTTTCTTTACCTATATAACCGTGGCTTCTTGGAAAGGAAAAAGGAGTATAAACATATTCATATTGACAAACACATCCAAGAGAATACAAGCGTGAGAATTGGGTTCCCAACTGATCTGTTAGTCCACTATAGTGTATGGTTTTAACGGTAAAATATTTTGTCATACATAACCTGATATATTTATCTTTATTAGAGTTATAATAAATACTTAGTTTTTTGACTCTAGCTTCTAATCTCTAACGTTTTGTTACGCCTGGCAAGGTCTTGGTTAGCCATTTTATTTTGACAATAGTTTCTGACCATAATTCTTCACTACCGCTCTAAGAAGTCATTTTATTTTGTATAAAAAAAGCAATCTTTTTCATAAACTTAGCAATTCTGTAAAACAGATATCCAATCAGTAAAAGTCAGTAGAGCATTTGCTAAAATTAGCTATTGTAGGCAATTAAGCAACGCTTAACTACTGCTTCCCATGTAAACTCTTCCAACACCCTCTGCCTAGCTTTTTTCCCCATCTTTATTGCTACATTAGGATTATCAATTAGATAGTCAATGCGCTCCTTTAATGCTTTAGGATCATTTGGAGGTACTATAAAACCAGTGACTTTATCCACAACTATCTCTGGCATACCTCCTACATTTGTACAAATGACTGGTGTTCCACAAGCCATGCTTTCTAGCAACACTAATCCTAATAATTCTGGTGCAGCATGTTTCCAACCATTGATATCAACATCAACTGAAGGCAGTACTGTTACAGTAGCACTTCGATAAGCAGCAATAATTTCAGAATCGATGGCGTTAGTTATGAATTTAATTTGCTTATCAAGTGCCAATTCTTTTAATTTAGAAAAATATATTTCATCGTATTTTCTACCAATGATCTCTACTGGTGTATTCTTATCTATTGCATCTATTAAATAGTTAATTCCTTTATGTGGCATCAGTCTTCCAACAAAAAGAACCTTGCGCTCACGTTCCTCATTAATTTCTACATCAACAAAATGTTGAGCTACGCCACCATAGATAGTCTGTACTTTATCACTTAGTGATAGTAATTTTGCGGAACAGTCAGAAACAGTGAGAAAGCCATTTACAAGTTTATTTATTGGGAGACTGTCTGTATAGTTATCCATCCATCCAGCATGGTCTGTGACAAATACTTGCTTTCCTAACAAAGCACTAATTAAAATAGTCAGATTTGTTATGAATGTTTTGTATTGATGACAATGAACTATATCAGCAGTTACTAACTCCCACATATAGAAGATGAAGTCAGGCAGTGTTCTAATGCTTCTATAAACCTCTAGTCTTAGGTTTTCTTGCATTATGGTTTGCCGAGTCTTGCCAAAGCTAATTAGTACAGTGTTAACATATGTTGCCATAGTTTGAGCTAAGGCAGTTGGGTAGCGTTCACCACCACCGATGTACGAATCATTGCTGAAATACTGAGGAGAAATATGGACTACCTTACGTAGTTGAGCTTTACTGGTTTGAAATTTATTTTGTTGTAGGAGTTGTGCAATTTTATAGAGTAATAAAATAGTAATATTTTTGAGTTTTGACCGATTAATAATAGGGATTTGCACTTTTTAATTTCTCCTTTTTAAGGTTATACGAAGTTCACTTATAGTTTTACATCTAAATTCAAAAAGTCTTACCAGTTGATTCATCGATACCAATAAATACAATTTGATTTTTAGTTTTACTAAATATTAATGGGATTTGCTACAAAGGCCTTGAGAGGTAGACGACAACCTCCAAATCCTCTGTCTCCAACTAAATCACTTGGTCCTGAACTGACTTCCCAAGTTAATGGTGTAGTAAGATAATCCAAATTAAAATTGTTTGAATGGATCGCCGGACTAACTAAATAAATAGTTGGATGAAGTGGATTTTTATCTAAACAAAGATGGATTTCATGAATACCAGTTGGAATTTGTAAAGGAACTTGATTGTGGTCAGAGTCAAGAGTCATGATCCTATTACCGTCTAATGTGTCAAAACCGATTCCAATCACTAAATCGGGTATTTTTTGATAACACTGGACAGTGATTGTCAACTTCAAAGGTTCGCCATAGCTGAAATTAGTATCTGGAGCTAATCGAAGACGAAGTAAACGAGCCTTTTCTCCAATCCCATCAGGTCTATGCATAGAATCCAAGTCAACATCAAAGGTTGACATAGATGATTGAGCAGAGTAGCGTTGAATAGCATCTTCAACACTACTGACATTCTTGGTGACTCCTCGTTCAAGATAAACAGCTTTAGAGCATAAACGCCTGATGGCTTGCATATTGTGGCTAACAAAAATTACAGTCCTTCCACCTTCTGCTACTTCTCCCATTTTGCCCAGACATTTCTTCTGAAAAGTTGCATCCCCTACTGCCAACACTTCATCCACAATCAATATTTCTGGTTCTAGATGAGCAGCTACGGCAAATGCTAACCTTACATACATTCCAGATGAATAGCGTTTAACTGGCGTATCTAAAAACTTCTCAATTTCTGCAAAATCAACAATCTCATCAAATTTACGTTGAATTTCAACCTTACTCATTCCTAGAATTGCACCATTGAGAAAAATATTCTCTCTACCAGTCAATTCTGGATGAAAACCCGTCCCTACCTCTAATAAACTAGCAATTCTTCCATTAATTTTGATTCTTCCTTTCGTAGGTTCTGTAATCCTGCTGAGAATTTTCAACAGTGTAGATTTACCAGCACCATTACGCCCAATAATCCCTACTCTGTCGCCTTGCTTAATTTCAAACGAAACATCCTTTAAAGCCCAAAACTCTTCAATGCTTGAGTTATATATTTCTTTCCCAGAAGGCTTGAGCAGTTTTTTACCTAGAGATTTTGCCCCATTACTAACAACTTCCCGCAAAGATTTATAGTTGCTTTGTCCTTCTTGCTGGTGACTCAGGACGTACTTCTTGCTTAGATTCTCAACTCTGATTACACTATCTGACATTTGCCTAACTCCTACTTCAATCACATACCTAAATTACGTCAGCAAAAGTACGTTCCATCTTACGGAAATACCAAATACCGCTCCCTAGAAGTAGAAACACAATCATTAGAGACAGTGCAAAACCGGGTAAATATACCTGCGATTCACTACCCAAAATTGCCCAACGGAAACCATCAATTACTCCCACCATTGGGTTGAGAGAATACAGCAAGCGCCATTGCTCTGGGACAATCTTGCTGCTAAAACCTACCGGAGAAATATACAAACCAAACTGGACGATAAAAGGTACTATATAGCGGAAATCTCGATACTCGACAGTTAAAGCCGCTAGCCATAATCCCACACCCATTGAGGCTGCAAAGGCAATGAGAATAAATAGTGGTAATGTAAGAATACGCCAATCAGGGACAAAGTTGTACCAAGCCATTAATCCCAGCAAGATCATGCCAGAAATCATGAAGTCTACAAAACTAACGATCACCGCCGAAGTTGGCACAATCAAACGCGGAAAGTAGACTTTAGAAAGTAAGTTAGCATTGTTAATTAAGCTGTTACTGCATTCACTAAGCGCACCAGAGAAAAACTGCCAAGGTAACATTGCCGCATAAACGAGGATTGGGTAAGGTGTATTACCTTCAGTGGGCAGCTTTGCCAAGTTTCCAAATACAACGGTAAATACTATCATTGTGAGAAATGGGCGAATCAATGCCCAGGCCATGCCAATCACAGTTTGCTTGTAGCGCACCAAAATGTCACGCCACGCGAGAAAGTAGAAAAGTTCTCTGTATTTCCACAGATCTTGCCAGTACTGTCTTTCAGTGCGCCCCGCCTCAATAATTAGTTCGTTTGTCTTCATCTACTTATCCGTGTGTGTTACATCAACTTGGACAAAGCTTGCTAGTTTGCAGCTTAGGTGACTTAACATCTCAGAAAAAATACTGTTTTTACTTGATCCTTCAGTTACTTCTCCCAGGAATTCTCATATCAGGAAATATTTTGTAATCTACATTAGAGTTTTTCCGAAAAAAATCTACTGAAGCCGATTTTCACGAATCAATTCAGTCCAACAACACGAAATAAATAGTGATAGAAGTGAGAGATTTTAAGGTGCATCTTACGTGGAGGTTGAATAGGAACCCTAGTCGAAAGTTTGATTTGGTCATACAACCTCCCTTGGGATCAGAATTTTCCTGGCAAGAATGGAAAATATTAGTTGTTCACAACTACTCTACTCTCCATCCCAAATAACGTTCGCGAATATGAAATGGAGTACTAAACGAACTCGACATCAATAATTGCTTCAAAGCTAGCAACACAAAGGGTGGGATCGTTGTCATATAGCGATTCCAAAGGCGTCGGGGTTCTTGAATCCATCTATATAACCATTCAAAACCTAAATCCCGCACTACCCGTGGCGCTCTTTTGTGAATCCCTGCATATACTGGAAATACGCCACCCAACCCAATCATCACTGCCTGAATTTTACCGTGATGCTGATTCATCCATTTTTCTTGTTTTGGACAGCCTAAAGAAACAAAGACTATACCAGCGCCACTGGAGTTAATCTTTTGGATCAGGGCTTCATCTTCTTTGGTTGTTAAGGGACGAAACGGTAAGGGTTCCATGGCAGCAATCTTTAGGTTAGGGAACTCAGTCTCTAACCTTGTCCTCATACGAGACAAAATATCTGTTTGAGAACCCAGAAAAAAAACACTTACGTTAAGTGTTTGAGCTAGCTGACATGATGCTTGCAAAATATCCATTCCCGCTACACGGTCTTGGTATCGCGCTCCTTGAAGCCTCATCATCCAAACTAAGGGCATACCATCAGGAGTGACTAAGTCTGCATTCTGCAATATGCCAGCGAACTCTGGATTCCAATGAGCTTCCATGAGCATATGCACATTGGCTACACATACAGTCTTGCTCTCGCGCGCGATCGCCCACCTCAGTATCGTCTGTATTTGTTCATCAAAACGTAAGGCAGTAATTGGGAACTCCAGCACTTTTTGAGTAGGTAGAAAAGTTATTCCTACCATAAGTCACTCCTTGTGTCACAGATAAAATCAAATAACCACAAAACCATTCCCAACCTAAAAACCTCAAGCTTCTACTAAAAGTTTTGCTTTGGAAATATTTGGGAAAAGGTAGGCAGTTAACACATGGAGATGCAATGGTTATATACAGTAAATTACAGTAAATTACTGCTTCCCTGGTAATAATTTAATCAAGCCGTCTGTATATTACCTTACTCCACATTGATACCTTGTCAGTAGCTTTTTAGTAAACTTCATGTTTTCTTTATAATTGCTTTAAGATTTTTTTGCAAACATTAATGAAGATTCTGTAAAAGCAAAACAAATTCTTTATGTAAAAACTATTACTGAGCAATGACAACAATTTTTTCGTTGTCTACACTACTTGTTATATAGATATTTGCCAGAGGTTAATTTGTTTAAATCTGTAATTTTTCTTGTTAAGCAAAATATTGACGACTTGATTGCTTGCACTGTGCTAGTGCAATAACTGTCACCCAGTAACGCAAAACTAACAACTTTGTTTTTTATCATCCTGAAAAAGCCCAAAAAAAGGGGGGAAGCTAACATTTTCTTCCCCCGTTCCCTGATTGTTATTATCATTGATTTCTTTGTCTGTCTTCAGCTTGCGCCTTAGCATTTGCTGTTGTTTTTTGATTTGTCGTTTTCTTGCTGAACCGCCTTTACCTTTATCATTTCTCCCTTGTCGGCGAGGAGATTCCCATCTTTTTAGTCTCATAAATAATTGTCCTTAAATTGAACTAAAAATCCTATGTTTGATTACAAAATAAAACTTAATAACTACCTTATTTTTATAACCTGATTTTAAAGCTTGTAGTACTGTAATATATTATAATTCATTTTTATTGAAAGCATCAAATTAAAATAAAATTTTTTATATTAACCTATACGTTGCTTTCTGAGAATAAAGTCACAAATATTACAACAATCCTAAGTTGAGTCAGTTATGTGAATTCCAGTCTTTAGCTGTTATATGTAGATTCACTTACTATTAATAAGCAGTTGTTTAAGTAAAAATTACACAAATATTTTTATATAAAAAATATTGTATAAAATATAACTTGACAAAAATGTTGCTAAATAGTACAAATTTCACCTGCCTAAGCAGTCTTCAAGATGCCGCAGATATAATCCGGATAGAAATAGCAGAATTACGTACGAAGTATATACTTTTATCTAATTAATGTTTTAAGTAATATAATCTTTATAAATGTCCTCTAATTTTCTTCTTCCATAGTTCAGCCTGGAATGCACTACCAGAAAACTCTGCTTTAGGTTGAACGAGCTAAGTATATACTAGAAGAATTGCGATCGCAAACTTCTATAATTTCCTTCTATATTAAATGGGCAGGAGGAGAATCGAACTCCTATGAGCGCAAGCTCGCCACATTTTGAGTGTGGTGCGTCTACCAGTTTCGCCACCCGCCCTTAATTGGCAACTTTACTATCATACTCGATTTTTTTGATTTTGCAACAAGTTTGGCAGATTGTTTTGAGATGGCGTAAAACGAGGAGAAGGCAAGAGTCAAAGAGTACAAAGGCATACTTTAGCCCTACAGTGAAAATCAGAGTTTGGTTATTGTTTGTCTAAATCCTGTCTTTATTAAATCAAAATTTAATCTTTTCTTAAAAATTGTAATAATACTGATATGATATCTACATGCTAGTAAACCACAAGCAATTTCACGTAAATTTGACATCATCAGTTTTTATGCAACATTAAAGGTGCGATCGCATAAATATTACAAAATCAAATCTATTGACTTCGCAAAGGATTCAGTAGGATGGTAATTTTCGCTTGCCTATCAATTTCATTCATTGTAGGTATGAACTTAATTCTATTCAAGCATTGGAACTATTCTGTAATTTCACCGTCTAAATTCGGTTCCTAAAACAGCTTAATCACTCTTTTAACTTTTTCGGATAATACTGAGATTTATTCCGGATCTACTGAGATAAATCTGAAAATCTGTGCAAGTAAATCATATGAATAACAAGATGAGATTACGCTTTTTATTACTTAGCGTCGTCAGTATTGTGTTGCTATCTTCTCCAGTAAAAGCTGCTAGATTGCAATCTTGGAACTTCGATCAGGCACGAAATCAGCTACATTTAACAACTGATTCTGGAGTTCAACCAAGAGCTTTTTTAATTAAAAATCCCACAAGAATAGTATTAGATTTACCTGGAACAAATCTTAATCGTGATACAGTTCGCCAAACTTTTGGTTCAGCAATCAAAGAAATCCGGATCGGACAGGTTGATGCTAAGACTACCAGAATGGTAATTGAATTAGCTCGTGGTTATACAGTTTCTCCAGATAAATTATTGATTAAAGGAGATTCTTCTTCTCACTGGATAGTAAACTTTTCATCTGTTGAACGTGTAAGTTCTAAGAATTCATTTGAGCAAGTTGCAAGTAACAAGTCTAGTGAAGAACAGTTTCCGATTCAAATAGGTGATGCTTCTTCCTTTGTCGGAGGAATTCGTTTAGGTCAAGACATATCCCAGTTAAATACTCAAGTTAAAGCATTAATGTCTCGCTATAACTATCTTCAACCAGGGATATTCTTTCTAGATTTGGATACAGGTAACTATCTAGATTTGAATGGAGAAAAGGTATTTCCAGCTGCTAGCACTATTAAGTTTCCGATCTTAGTAGCTTTGTTTCAGGAAGTAGACGCAGGTAGAGTCAAACTGAATGAAACTTTGGTCATGCGTCGTGATTTGATGACTGGAGGTTCAGGAACATTGCAGTACAAACGCCCAGGAATTAAACTGAGCGTTTTAGAAACTGCCACAAAGATGATTACCATCAGCGATAATACTGCAACCAATATGATTATTGATCGTTTGGGTGGTAAAGCAAGATTAAATCAGCGCTTTCAGAGTTGGGGACTGCAAAATACCATGATTCGTAATCTATTAGGCGACTTTAAGGGAACCAACACAACTAGCGCAAAAGACTTAGTCAGACTAGGTGCTTTGCTGAGTAATAATCAATTACTGAATGATGGAAGTCGTTCCCAAGCATTGGATATCATGCGTCATGTTAAGAACAGAAGCTTATTACCAGCAGGTCTTGGTAAAGGTGCGGTAATAGCTCACAAAACAGGTACACTTGGGATTATTCTTGGAGATGCAGGTATTATTCAAACATCAACAGGTAAGCGCTACCTAGCTGGAATTATGGTTCGCAGACCTTTTGGTGATAAAAGAGCAAAGTCTTTTATTAATCAAGTTTCTCGACTAGTTTATAGCTACATAGAACAGAACAGCGTCAATGCATCTACTAGTGCGCCACAACAACTTTAACAGTTATCAGTTATCAGTTATTCATTCCTGCCCATTATTTTTAGGGGTCAAGTGAGGTCAATAGGTCGGCACAAATAAGGTAGGAGCGAACGGCCGTTTGCTCCTACCCATATATTTGTATCATCAAAAAACTGAAATAGTATGAGTTTGGCGATCGCCAATTCAAAATAAAAAATTAAAAAACGAAAGTCGAGTTACACCAAACCTATAAACTGCAACAAGCAGAAAAAACTCTTTGAGGAGTCTAGAGTCAATAGGGATGTGTCAAGTGTCTCGATTTTTTTTACTATTGACCATTGACTAATGACCAATTACTATCTGCCAAGGAGAACACAAATGACAGACTTTCAAGATTTTCTCAGACATCAATATGTTTATGTAGCTACAGGAGAGTTTAAACCAGGTAAGTTTGAAGAAGCCAAGCAACTTTACGAACAGGCTGTCTCAATGTATACCAAAGGCTTCAAGAAAGCATATCTCCTGCAACAACCAGGGACTGACAAAGGTATCGCGATTATTTTCTGGGAAAATATTGATGATATGGAAGCAAACCACAGCGAAGCTTACCAAAACATCTTAAAACAGATAAGTCACTTGTTTGCTCACACTCCAACCACCTCCTACTATGAACTCGTTTGTGAAATTGAACCAACTTTAGATCAACAAATTCCAGTTCACTAACAAAAAATTTGGGTCTGAGCAATCTTTAGTGGGGAGCGATCGCCCCCATTTCTTAGCTACATTTTCGGCTATGGTGGGCGATCGCTAAATTCACAGTAACTTCTGTTCTGTATTCTTTAAAGTTAATATGAAAAATTTTGAGTAAAGCTAGCCATAGCTTGCATTACTCAACTCAAAAGTTCATTCTCCGGGCAGTAGAGAATAAATCATCAGTGTATGAGGAGCGACCTCAAAAGCGCTTAGTAATCTAACCTGAGACCAAAATCTAGGGAGTAGTTGCAGGAGAAGGACTCTCAGTTGTAGTAGTAGCGGGTGGAGTGGCGGTAGCGGGTGGAGTAGTAGCGCCAGTATCGGTGGGTTCGCCTGGAGTGGTGGTAGTGGTGGAAGGTGTCTCACTAGCACCGTTACAGGCTCCGAGAGTAGCAGCTAGACCAAGTAAAAGAGCAAAACCAAAGATTTTTATTTTCATAACTCCTCTGTCACCAAATGCGGCAAAAACTATTTTAGGCCTGTTGAATAAGATACCTCATTTGTTGCTTAATTTTAATAATTTTTAGGTTAGATTTTTAAAAGACAACTTTTTTATTTTTAGTTTATCCTAGAAAGCTAACTATAGATCTTTCAATCAACGGGTCAATCGATTTTGGATTTTGGATTTTGGATCGACTCCACAGATAAGTCTGGGGACTGGTACCATCAATGAATTATTGGTCAAGGGAAAGGAAAATCGTTAACAGTGAAAAACTATCTGTCCAAATCAATTTGACACAGTAGTAATTTTTACTCTAACTACATTAAAATAATCGTAAATTTTTATAACCCCCTAGATTGTACCAAAAAAACAGATTCTAGACAATCTCTTGCCCTTGCTAGGGATCGGGGATCGGGGTAAAGATAAGGGAGGAAAAATTCCTCCTTGTCACCCTTGTCCTCATTCTCAAGCACAAAATATATATCTAAAAAAATTATGGCTGTTGCTCGCAAATCAGATGTTTCTGCAAAACGCAGTTGGTTCCAGCGAAATTCTCTCATGATCAGAAATTCATCCACATTCAACCAATCTAGATCCTCTGGGACTATCACAGAAAAAACATTCTCTGCTTCTATTTCCTCTTCCTCCAGAAGATCTAGACGTTCGTCTGCCAAAAAACCAGTATCTACTTCTACACCTGTCCCAGATTTAAACAAACAAGGAACAATTCCGATGTGGTTGTTACGCTTGTATGCCATAAATCGTTATTCAGGAATTGTGGCATTTGTTTTAGTGGCAACCACCTTGGTAATTTATGGTTGGACTGTATATTCCCAACAACTTTGGAGTCAGTCATATCGGAAACTGCAAACCTTACAGCGAGATGAGCGACAATTAACAACAACAATCGAAGTGCTAAAAAATAAAATGGCACAGGAAGCACAAACATCAGCAGCAGGACTGGTGTCACCATCTCCCACCGGAGCAATTTTTTTACCTCCAGCACAGGAGGATTCTAACTCGTCACCATCTATCACAACTACTCAATCAAACTTTCAACTACAACAGCAAAACTCTAAACCACTGGCATATTAAATTTAATAGTTATTGGTTGCTGGTTGGTAGTTAGTAGGTAGAACAACCAACAACCCACAATCAACAACCAACAATAATTATGCAAAAATCACCAAGTAGAAGAAGATTCAGAAATCCTCCAAAAACAGAATCACAAAAACGAGGGCGTCAGAGAACAAGAGGGAGATTTCTACCTGCGTTCACCTTTAATAGCCAACCGCGAACACCCAATCTGAAATCGCGGTTGATAATTGTTTGGGCTGTATTAATTGTTGCTGGGTTGGGGCTGAGTCTGAAATTGTATAATTTGCAAATTGCACAAGGGCCTAAGCTGAAGGAGAAAGCGCGAAACCAACAAATGGTCAATTTGCGGCCTTTTGTACCTCGTCGCCAAGTTATAGACCGCAATCGAACTGTACTGGCTATAGATCGACCAGTGTATACTGTCTACGCTCATCCCAAACTATTTAGTAAATCTAACCAAAAAATTGCAGAACTGCTAGCGCCAATCGTAGATAAAGACGTTACTGAATTAAAGAATAAATTTGACAGTAAAAAAAGTGGTATTTTACTATCATCGGCAATGCCTGAAGAAATTGCCAATCAAATTTTTGCATTGCGCCTCAATGGTTTAGAGTTGATTCAAAAATACTCTCGATTTTATCCACAACAAGATTTAGTGGCAGAAGTAGTCGGCTATGTTAATCTTGATCGTCGGGGTCAGGCAGGGGTGGAATATAGTCAGGAAAAATTATTAGAACGTTCCGTTCAAGCAGTGCGCTTAAGTCGAACTGGTAACGGTTCGTTGATGCCTGATTATGCGCCAGATGGATTTCCCCATTCTGATGATCTACAATTACAACTGACAATTGATAGCCGCTTACAAAGAATCGCTCGTGCTGCACTCAAAGAACAGATGGATAAGTACAGCGCTAAACGTGGAGCGGTAATTGTCATGGATGCTTGGGATGGTTCCTTACTCGCATTAGCTTCTTTGCCCACCTATAATCCCAATGAGTATTCCAAAGCTGATATTTCACTGTTCAAAAACTGGACTGTAGCTGATCTCTATGAACCCGGTTCTACTTTTAAGCCTCTCAACGTCGCGATCGCTCTAGAAAATGGTGTAATTACAGCTAACGATACTTTTAATGACTCAGGTTCTATTCAAGTAGGCGATCGCACGATCAAAAATGCTGAGAACAAAAGCTACGGACGTATTAACATCGCTCAAATTCTCCAACATTCTAGTAACATCGGCATGGTGCAAATTATCCAACGTTTGCAACCTTCTGTCTACTACGGTTGGTTAGAAAAATTAGGATTAGGACAAGCTCTGTCTACAGATTTGCCCTTTATCGTAGCTAGTCAGCTCAAAAGTCAAGAAAAGTTTATCGCTTCACCCATCGAACCAGCAACGACTTCCTTTGGTCAAGGCTTTTCCCTAACACCATTGCAACTAGTACAAATGCACGGAGCCTTAGCCAATGGTGGGAAATTAGTCACACCCCATGTAATTAAGGGTTTGGTCGATAGCAAAAATCAAATACACTATACACCAACAACACCCGAACCACGACAAATTTTTTCAGCCATCACCACCCAACAAGTAGTAGAAATGATGGAAACAGTTGTAGATGAAGGAAGTGGGAAACCCTCACAAATCTCAGGTTATCGGATCGCAGGCAAAACTGGCACAGCCCAAATAGCAGGTCGCTCTGGAGGTTACGTCAGTGGTGCATATGTTACTAGCTTTTTAGGTATACTGCCAGTAGAAGCACCTAGATATGTAGTACTAGCATTAGTAGATGAGCCGAGAGGAACCAATACATATGGTAGTACTGTCGCCGCACCCATAGCAAAAGCAGTCATGGAAGCATTAATTACCATAGAACAAATTCCACCAAGTCAAGCAATTAGGCAATAGTTATTGGGCATTGAGCATTGAGCTTTAAGAATCGTCTTTCGTAAACAAGTATTTGTATTTCGCTGATGAGTCTTTGATATTCGGCATTGTTTGTCTATTCTCCGTTCCCCATACTCTCCACTCCCCACTGTCCTTTGTCCCCTTGTCTTTTGTATCTCCCGTCTCCCTCTTGCGTAGTATATTTGAACTATCACTTAATATTTTCTTTATAACTGTGGAAAGAGGTAGAGAAAACTACTAAATGAGAACCTAAGTGTATATGAAATGTAAGTCATTAACACTGATTGCAAAGCAATTAAATTATCTATGCAAAGCAACTTAGTTGAATTTTCTCCCACTGCAAAAGTGGGAGAAAATGAATTTATAGGAGTAATAAAAGCTACTAATTATCAATCTGCTGAACAACAATTTATAGAATTGCTGTAACTGCCTAGCTAGTAGTATTTGAGGAAAGGAAAACAGAGACATTACCTTGT
>NZ_JCACKS010000021.1:0-18847 GCF_059505505.1 Pelatocladus sp.
TTTCTCATGATGTAATCTCTTTGTACTTCAATTTGAAGTGCGGAATGTGGGTTTTTAAGAAGTAAGAAGTAAAAAGTAAAAGATAATCCCCATAAATAAATTTAGTATCTATAGGATTCCTATAGGATCGATACATAAGCATCCAAATACTACTTGGAAAAATTAAAAAAGCCTCTCAATCTTGAGAGGCTACAGTAGGTTTAGCGGAGACAACTTGTAAACTTGTAATTACTTTTGTGAATCTACCAAACTGCGATCGCTGCTACTGCTCCGGAAATTGCAGAGAATATAGCCGATACTAAGGCTGTAGCGAATAACCACCAGGCTGCTGATGCGGCTGCTTTGCGGGTTTCTTCGGCTTGCTTTTGGGCTTGGTGCTTCACTTCTTCTAAGCGTCGCTGTGCTTCTTGTTGCAGCCGTTCTGCTCGTTGTAAAACAGTATGACGCGCTCGTTCGACTTGGTCGATGATCCGATTTGCATCTTCTTCTGAGATATCCTCACGAGAACTCATGACTGCTACCAAGGTTTCGCGATTGAAAGAAGACAGGCGATCGCGTAAAGCATCAAACCCAGCTTGGGGATCATCAAATAATGTACGAACATCGCGCTTAATACCATCATAATTCAATTCGGGACGTTCTAGAGAGTTAAGATAACTACGGATGCGAGCAAAAATTGAGTCAATGGTGTCTTGAATGCGTCGTTGAATTGCTCGTACTTGCTCTACAAAGGAATCCCGTACAGAGAATATAGTATCAGCAATCCGCGCGGCTTCTTCGTCACTTAAGTCTTCGCGCAGTTTCAGCAATGTGACAATTGTAGAGCGGTCAAATTGAGCTAGGCGATCGCTCAAACTGTCCATACCTACACGCGGATCATGCAATAACAAATACAAGTCGCGTTTAATACCTTCTGGGTTGAGTTCCTCTTTGCCACTGCGGCGCAAATATTCTTCCAAATAAGCTTGGAATGTTTCGACTCTTTGTTGTGTTCGAGCCGCTAAACGACGAGGTGAGCGGATGACATTGCGAATCGTGTCTTGAACAGAATCAATGACTTGATTAACTTGTTCTTCGGATAAATCTTGACGCTGACTCAGTAATTTTACTAAAGTATCTCTGTCTACCTGAGACAAGCGGCGACGCAGAGCGATCGCTCCTTCTCTAGGATCTTGCAACAGCCGATTCAAATCCCGTTGAATACCTTCGGGGTTGAGTTCATTTTTGCCAGTGTTCCGCAGATAATCGGCGATGGTAGTTGTAACTGAGTCGTATTGTTGTTTCGCTCTATCAGCTACAGCTTGCGGTGCGTGGCGAACGCTATGCCAAGAATCTTCAACTGTGCCAATAATTTGATTAGCTTGGTCTTCGCTTAAGTCTTGGCGTTGACTCAGCAATTTGACTAAAGTATCCCGATCAAAACGAGACAGACGCGCCCGCAGCGCTGCAACTCCAGCTTGTGGATCTTGCAGCAGTCTTGTTAACTCGGCTCTAATTGCGTTGGGATTTAGTTCTTCTTTGCCAGTATTACGTAGATATGACTCTAAATTTAGCCACAGCGTTTCGGCTTGATATTTGGCTTGATCTGCTAGTCCTTTGGATTCAATCAGGACGCGATCGCGCTGTTTTTCCAGTTCATTGAGAATTGTCTCTGCTTCTTCTGGATAAATATCATTCCGTTCTAGCAGTGTTTCTCGCATTTCTTGACGATCTAACAATGCTAAACGGCGAGACAGAGTTTCATAATCTGCGTCGGAGTCTTGCAACAGGGGTTTAAAGTTCTGCTCAATTCCCTCTAGAGTTAATTCTGATTTGGGAGTGACGAGTAAATAAGTTTCAACTCGGCGTTGCAAGTCCTGTAAAATTTCTCTTTCTTCTTCAGCAGTGACTGTCACCAAGACATTTTGCCGAACAGCTTCTAACTGAGAGACAATACGTTGAATTTCTGCCTGAGTTAAAAGACCACGCTGTTGCAGGATATTAGCAAAATCGCTGCGAGACAGTTTTTCTAATTCCCGGCGCACTGTTCCAGGATCAGCAGCAGGATCGTAAATCACATCACGAAAATCCTGGGCTATTCTCTCTTGACTTAACTGCCAAACATAAGTATTCAACAGGTAGTTTTCTACATCCGCACGAATCGGACTGTAAGGTTGCTTTGGTGTCGGTAGTCCTAATTGATCTGCTTTTTCACCAACTTTATCTTTGGCTGTAGTTAAAGCACCCAAGATTTTTTCGACATCTAAATCTGACAGATCAGTCCGTCCCAATACAATCCCACTCAAAGCTGTTATTCCCTGTTGTAATGTTCGCTGAATCGGTCCAGGGGTCGCTTCTTGGGCTGCTTTTTGATCTGCTTCTTTCGCAGAACGCATTTCCGCCATTAGCTGATCGAGTTTGCGATTAAGTTCGTCTGTGTTCGCTTGTCCTGGCTGGAGTGATTTAAGATAATCAACCAACTCAGCCATTTTATCTTGGGAGGGAGTTTGACTTACTACTTGTTGCCAAACACTGTACAAGGTATCGGCGATCCGGTTAGCATCACGCTTCGATAGGTCGGTGCGACTGCTGACTAAATCGATAAATTTTTGGCGATCAATATTGCGAATATCGCCTGAAGTAGCTATTTCTCTGACTTGCGGATCACCCAACAATCTTTCAAAATCACCGCGAATCTTGGTTAAGTCTAGTTCCGGTGGACGTACCATTTCTAGATAATCTTCGACTTTTTCGCGGACACTGGTAGGGTCGATCGCACTACCCAATTCCCGGCGAACAGCTGCTGCGGCGGCTTCGGTGGTGGCTACTACCTGCTGGTTTATAGCCTTTGCACCCAAGGCGGCGGTGGCTGTTCCCATTATTGCTTGAAAGCCGGAAGTTGCAGTGTTAACTACATTACCAATTAAAGAACCGACTGTGGTCGAACTCACCCAGACTAGCAATAAGAAGTATGCGCCCCAAATTACTAAACCGAGAGTTGCGCCTAGTCCTGGACTAAAAATCACCAGACTCATTTTGACAGCCAAAAAGCAAGCGATCGCTAGGGCGATCGTGACTGTAATTAAAGTCCAAATTCCAACTGCTGTACCAATTTTGCGGATAGTTCCCCCAAAACTGCCGACTTCCTCATGATCTGAATTTGAATCAGATGGACGTCCTAAATAGGAAATACCTGCTGCAACTGAAAGGTTAGTTAATACTAACTGAAACGCAAAAGCTAGGATTACGCCGGAAATTAAAGCAGTAAAAAAACGTGGACCTGAAATAGCAACCGATGCTTGTGCTGGTGAGATTCCTTGTGGCTCCACTGTCACCTGCGCTATCCAAAATAAAGACTGGTAGAGTTCCAGCGTTGTTACCGTACTCTGAAACATTCTATTTTTTTCCTCTATGTTTTAGCTATGTGGTATAAAAATTTGCTAATTACTTTTACATCTATATCATTCGCCATACACAATTCCTTAGCTCAGAATCGTGGAATTTAGGCTATTACAGCATCCGCCCCAGGTCTGATACTATCTACTGCGTTAGATATAAGTTTTTATCACTAATATTTCAACTTGCAATTATTGAGATTCTATCAGTGTTATCACTTAAAGTCTCGTTAAGTTTAATATTTGTTTAGATATAAAAAATTTTCACCCTCTTAGGGTGTATTTTCGCATTCAAAAACAGATTGAATAATCGTCCATTAGGAATGCTTAGAGTTTGTAACCATAGGAATACAGCAAGCTAATAATTCCTAGCTAAAGTAAACATATGTAACAAACAGTTGGAAAACACAAATTAGTTATTAGTTATTCAGCTTTAAAAATTATCAATTACTAATAGCTAATAACCAACAAAATTAAGCAATCATAGAATAATTTTGGAGACAAAAATGGAAACTCGTCCTTCAACAGATTTATCACCAGTTGCTCCAGCATATAACGGCAAAGATCGTAATGCTTTTTTATTTGGCTTAAATCCCCAAGCAGAATTATGGAATGGCCGTTTGGCAATGATTGGTTTTCTTGCTTATTTGATTTGGGATTTAGCTGGTTATAGTGTGTTGCGTGATGTTTTACATATCGTTGGTTATTAATGTCAACAATATGTAACGATGCAATGATGTGATGCACTTTTATTGAACAATATTGGTTTTAAAGGAGACAAAAAAATGGAAACTCGTGAAAAACGTCCTTCTACAGATTTACCAACAGTAGCTAATGCTTACAATGGCGTTGATCGTAACGCTTTTATCTTTGGTCTAAATCCCCAAGCGGAACTATGGAATGGCCGTTTAGCAATGATTGGTTTTCTTGCTTATTTGCTTTGGGATTTAGCTGGTTATAGCGTGTTGCGTGATGTTTTACACTTCATAGGTTAGTAAAAAGTTAAAGCTATAGCTCCCCGACTTCTTTAAGAAATCGGGGAGCTAATTCTCTCAATTTTCACAATTCATTTAGGATTGCTATATTAGGATGTGTTATTAATATCTGTAAAATGCCATTTTTTCTAGAGATTGGTGCATTACGGTATTACTAACGCATCCTTACTCCTGATTATTTGGTTTCGGTTTTAATAGCCTAAACCAAAACTGGGAACCTCCTTGCTCAAGAGGAATATAGCCAATTTCCCCACCCCAACGTTCTACTGTAATTCTGCAAAAGTATAGTCCCAGTCCAACTTTACCTGATTTTCCAACTTGGGAAAACTTATTAAAAAGATTTTTAGTTTTTTCTGCTGGGATACCAGCACCTTGATCATCTATAGTCACAAAAATACTATTTTCTTCTTGCTGTAAACTAATTGTAACTGCGGAGTTCATTGGACTATAGCGAAAAGCATTTTCCATCAAATTTGCAATAATCCTATTCAAACGTGATTTATCACCTACAACCCTCCAATCTGCTGTTATATCAACATTATTCGCAAGTTGTAAGTTTACTTTATTCAGTAAAAAAGTGGGTGATAAAAGTTGGATAACTTCTTGTGCAGAAGTTAAAATATTTGGAGCTAGATCGGCATCTACAGTAAAAGATTCTAGAGAATTTACTTCGGCAGAAAATGCATATAAAATATCTCTAATTAAGATTTCTTCCTGAAGTGTTTGTTTTTTTCCAATTTCTAAATACTCTCTAGCTTTTGGTGTTAAATTTTCAGTTTCTAACAGCATCAAACAGCAATTAATTCCACTTATGTGTCCAGCGATATCATGTATAATACAGTGAACCAAAATATCTTTTTTTTGGTTTTCTTTCATGATGTACTGGTAATTGAGTTGATTCTCTCTAGCTTTTTGAATTAGGTTTATTTTTTCTTCATATTCTTCCTCTAATAATTTGATTAATAATATTTTATTACTTTTCACGCAAATTGCTGTGGCTTCAAAATGATCTTCTTTGCCAGATAAATCTAATTGATACCAGATACCTGATTTTAATTGATTTTTGTCATTTTTGTTCCATAGCTCTTCAGCATCTATCAGGAAATTTTCTAAAAAGGGAAACTCTTCTTCTGGGATAAGTATTTGCATTCCAGATTTAACTTGATGAACACAAAATCTTTGTAACCAGCCTGGTGGAGTTCCAGTAATTCTAAAGCGGCCAAAGTTTAATCTCTCCAAAACTAGAGTATCTAAAGCAGCAAAAATATCTGCTGTAATAGAGTCGCTCATGATATGCACAATTTTGTTAAATGTATTTGTGATTAAATATTATTAATTTTATAATTGCTTAAAAATGGACGTTAATAAATTATAGATGTTTATTTATTTTTTTGTTAATTAACTATATCTTAGTTTAACTAATTACCTATATTTCTAAAATTTTATTAGCAAGGATTTGGAAAGATTCTTCGACACCCAAACCTGTCTTCGCACTCGTTTTAATGACAATCCAACCCCTTTGCACAACTTCGTTAATTTCGGCATCACTAATTTCCCATTCTTCTATTAAATCCCACTTATTCAGTATAAGTATAAATGGTACTATTCCAATAGTATTTTCGACTTTAATTTGTAAGTTGAAAGCTTTTTCCAGAGTATTCTTTCTCGTTCCATCTACCACTAATAAATATCCTGATGCTCCACGTAAGTATGACATCCGTACTTTTTGAAACTCATCTTCTCCATATAAATCCCAAAGAATAAAATTTAGATCTTGTCCTTGAAGATTGACTGTTTTTTTATCAATTTTTACACCGACTGTTGTTTGATACTTCTCAGAGAAAATACTGTGAACAAACCTTCCTACTAAACTAGTTTTACCAGTCGCAAATGCACCTACCATACAAATTTTTTTTTGCAGCATAAGTATCCTTTAGTTACGGGCATCAATTAAGAATACCTTAAAAGATACCCTACGATTAATTTGTTGGTTTTGTTCTGTAATTCCTGTGCTTGAAGATTGACTTGACCCTACACCCACGGTGCTAAAATTACTTGTATTGATACCTTGGGAATTTAAGTAAGCGATAATCTTACTAGCACGGGCTTGACTGAGTATTATATTTCTTTGCTCTGTTCCAGTGATATTTGTGTGTCCTATGATTTCAAAACGCACATCTTTACCTAAAGACTTGGCTACACTGAATAATTTTTTAATTGCGGATACTATATTTGATAATTTATTACTTTCACCTGGTAACAATTCAGTACTTCCCTCAAGAAAAAAGAGTTGATACTGCTCAATTTTTTGTTTATATAATTGCAATTCTTGTAGTTCTAATTCAAGTAAATTTTTATCAATGTATTGAGTGATACCAGGAATCAAACGCCAAGATTTTTTTGCTTCTAAAATCCATTCACGTGGTGCATTTCCCGTAGCATAAAGAATACCATTTTGATCAACTCTGAATGATACAGTTTTGGGAGCTTGCAGTAATTCTGCGGCCCTTTTTGCTATTATTTGCGGTTCAAGAGATACATAAGGTTGCCATTGACTGATAACTGTCTTAGAATTAATGTTCGCTTGTTTCATTAGTAAATACGGATCTGTAGCTAAGGGATCGCGCATTCCAGAAATAAAATTTTTTGCATATCCCTTCTTGGCTTGAATCACAACAATCCCAGGCTGAGAGTTGAGTTTTTCTAGATATGCATTCCAACGTAATTGTTCTCTAAAGCTAAAAAAGCTCCACATTCCTAGTGCGATCGCGATCGCACTAAAGAAACTCCATGCATAGATATATTTTTTCTTGGATGGAACTTTGTACCTTGCTTCTAAACATTCCTCTAGATAAGCTTTACTAATACTAAATAGTTTTGTTTCACCTGTAAAATCATGAAGTTCTCTATGCAATTTTAGGTGAATCTTTTCTATTGCGTTTTGAAAAACTAATCGTAGTTCTTGAGGAGCATTTCCTCGAATTATACCTGCTAATACTGCTTGTGGTCCTTCCTCAATCCATATGGTGAGTTCCCCAAACTGCAAACTTTGTAAAGCTTCATCTTTTTTGACATTGAAAGAGTCTTTGACAAAATCTTGAATCGCCGTCAACATCGCTGAAACTAAATCAGGATCTTGAGCAGCTACTTGTGGCGCTAAAATATGTTGCAGCAATAATCCAGTTTCTTTGTGAATTAAAAATACTTCTTCTACTCGATAAATCAGGGTGCGTAGTAGAACAACTTCAGCAAAAGTCTTCCCCGTCTGTCGTGCTTCTAGTCTCCACTTAAAACTTTGTGGTGACATACTGTGTTCTAGTGTTTGATTTAAAGATTGAATCATTTCACCTAGAACTGTGCTAATCGCCTTACGAGTAGCAGGGCCAATTATGGGAAAAAATGCTTCCGAAAGAACATTCAAATCTTGCTTAACAGAAGATTGAATTGCTTTTTCGACTGTGGGAACCATTGCTTCGGCTAATTTTTCATCTTGCAGTGTTCCCAAAATTACAGCTTCTGGAAGCAAACGACTAATATCTTCTGCTTGAATTTGAGGATTTTCTAATCGCTCGTATAGTTTATCAAGTTGTGCAGTTTCTACCCCTAATAGTAAACTGCGGAGTTCACTGAGTTCATTAGTAGCTTCTCCACGATTGTTGTTTATAGGTAATGTTTCATGAGGATTCTCATCATTAGAAACTTCGGGTGATTTGTACGTTAATTCATCAGGGTAATATTCATTCATTGCCAAAATTATCCAACTCACGATCTATGTTGAGTTGCATCTTTGTGAGAAATTTATTGGAAATTGAGGTTAGCAACTAGAAAGTAGAGACTAGTTAGTGATTAGTGGTTTTTTAGCTTTGTGTTCTCTACTTTGTCCCCCATGTCTTTCTTGTCTTTCTTGTCCCTTCATCTCTACTGTCGAGAATTCAGCCGTATGGCTAATTCTGTAAACATCGCTGCAAGAGTGGAACGATCTGTTTTTTCTGCACGTATTTCTTGAGATTCTTGTTGGAGTAGCGCTAAAATCTCTTCGTATTTTTGACGAATGTCATCCTGTAGGGTTTGAGATTGATTAAGAAGTTGTTCACGTAATTCACGTGTTTTTGTCGCTGCTTGTTCATCAAATTGAGAGAGTTTTCTTTCTATAGAAATATTGATTCCTTTTTGCTCTTCGCTGAGTGTTGTGATGGCTTCCTCTCGTTTGAATTGTTCGCTTTTTAGCTGATCATTTACAGCTTCAATTTCATTTTTTATATAATTTTCTAAATAGTCTAAACGTTTTTTGGTTTCATCTCGTAAGCTAGCACATTCTTTGATTAAACGGTCTTCTAGACGCGTAAACTTTTTTTCGAGTTCTCGCATCTGACCACCAAAAAGAATATCTCTGACTTTATCTAAACTGTTAATGTCGCCAAAGCTATTACTTATTGCAGACTGATTTATGCTTGGAACTAAACCACCTGGGGTTGAGTCTGCAAAATTATGATTAAATTTTTCTCCTTCCATCGAACTCATATTTTTAATCCTTGCTAGGTTGTAAGTTAGTTTAGCTTCTAGTTTGTTATATGTTAAGACAATTTATTATTCTTGCCTTAACCTTGTTAAAGTATTACTTTCTAGAGTAGCATCCTCGGATCAAGCAATATATTGTATTTCTAAAAGCTGGAAATATATATTAACGTAATATGGTTTCTCAATAAAGAAAAACAAAAAGGAATATAGTCACGTGAATAAACTGGGAGTTTAGAAGCCCTGTGGGTTCTGTGAAGCAGTATAGTTCTAGGAGTACTAGAGTAAAAAGCGAACCAGCACATACACTGATGCGGTACATAGTTGCAATAGCATAACAGGAATTCCGTAGTGCAGAAAAGTTTTGAAGGAAATACGGCGTCCATGTTGTTCAGAAATCCCGGCTGCTACGATGTTAGACGATGCACCGACTAAAGTTCCATTGCCTCCCAAAGTAGCACCAAACATCATTGCATAAAAGAGTGGTAAGACTTCTGGTGGAAGCTGTCCTTGAAAGTCTGGTGCGAGAACTTCTGCTGGCGCTAATCCAACATTGACAAGGTATTGTTTGAGTAAAGGAACCATTGCTACCACTAAGGGAATATTAGGAACTACGCTAGACAATAGCCCAATTAAAAATATTAAGCTCAGTGAACCTAAGAGAATATTTTTTCCCAAAATAATTGCTAATACTGCTGATAAACCGTTAATCACGCCAGTTTTTTCGAGTCCTCCAATTAGCACAAATATACTCATAAAAAATATCAATGTACTCCAATCAACATCCCGCAAAATATTATTAACAGAATCTATTTTGCTTTGATGTGACAAAAGCATTGCTAAAGCTGCTCCGAGTAAAGCGACAGCAGCTGGTGAAATCGGTACTGGAAGAGATTCTCCGATCACAAAAAACACTAATACAAGAGCTACAATTAATGCTCCCAACGATAAAACACGTGGATGATTAATTTGAGGAAGTGGTAATTGTTCTAAATTTTCTAGTTTTTTATGCCAAATTTTGCGAAATAAAAATGGCAAGATAGCGATCGCAGTCATAACAGCGATCGCTCCACCCAAACTCAAGCGCCATAGATAATCTGTAAAGCTAAGATTGATAGCTTCACCTACAATAAATGTTGCCGGATCACCTACTATCGTGAGCAATCCAGAACTATTAGCAATGAACACCATTAGAATTAATAATGGTACAAAATTGACTCCAACTTCTTGAGCCATTGGCGGAATTAATGGAGCTAATAGCATCACTGTTGTAGCATTTGGTAAAACGGCACAAATAGGAGTAGTAATCGCCACAATACCTAGTAACAGACGTTTACCTTCTCCTTTTGCTAATAGCACCATTTGAGTTGCTAAATACTCAAATATTTTTGTCGGTTCAAATGCGCGAACCAATACCATCACACCAAAAAATAAACCAAGTGTGCCGTGACTTTTGCCTATATAGCCAATAGCTTCTTGTAAAGTCATGACATTGGTAAATACTAATAACAAAGCACCTAACAATGCTGCAATTGTTAGATGAATCCACTCTGTCATGATCAAAAAAATGACAGTAATAAAAGTAAAAATACTCAAAATCTCTTGCCAGCTTTCCACAGATTACTCCTGGATTAAGTATGTCGGCACAAATTAAGCTAATTTCAGTTATCAGTTGTTTATTCTATTTGATGTTTTATTAGTACTTTTTGAGTTGGGAGCATCCCAAATGTTATAAAAAACTCGCCTACGATTTAAATCGCAGTCTCATAACTAAAGTCTTGCTCAAGCAGACTGTTTGATTTATTTGAACTGTGAAGCTAGGATAAAGTATCCCAATAAAAAATCAAAAATACTAATTGTATAAGCTTGTAGAGAGTGCAGCAGAGGCGTAGTATTTGCTTATTAATTAACACTTATTACAAGCTTATAATTTTCATTCTTCGTCAATACAAGTGGGTATACCCAGTACCGGACAAGGAAAATTAGAACCAAGTTTTTGCACAATTGGATGTTTGGCTGATTTACAGCCTAAAAATAATATAGTTGCTGCTTCTGATGCAACTACTTTATTTAGTTCATCAGCTACGCAGCCAAACCGCAAATGAGCTTTAAAATAACTCTGCCATTCTTCAGCAAGACAACGTGCTTGCCATAATATTCTTTCTGCTTGTGCAAATTTATTTGTTTGAGTTAAGACAGGAGTTTGAACATTTTTTGATGGTAAACTAATTGGGCAATAATTTGGAAACTGCTCAAATGATTGACTTGTTTGAAATTCCTGTGCTGGCAAAATATAAAAAAAATCATTTGTTTGGTATTCTTCTAACACGTAAACAGCTTGAACTAGAACATGTAATTTTGTCGCTAAACGTGTTTGATGAGCAATCAACAAGCTAATATCTAACGCGGTGTGGCTATTAGGAGAACTATTATAGCCAACTATAAAATTGATTGATTTTGTGGATTCAGGATGTTCTGAGAAAGATGTTATTGAGTTACAGTGCAATAACATTTGCTCAATTAAGTCATCTCTATTGATCGCGTCTTGCAAACGCACTAACATGGGTTTGATATTCACAGCATTCACTTCTTTGCAATCAAAATTGGATGTTACTAGTTGGTACTTTATTGTTGTTAGTTACTTGTTAGTTGGTAAAATTTACTTATTCTAAACAACAAATAACAGTCAACAAAGTACTAAGTAGGTCGGCATAAATAAAGCTAACTCATGAGGATCGTCATTTGTCATTGGTAAGGGTTTCAGCGATTTTAGATTTCTTAACATAGTGATGCTTATTTTCGCCGACTTACTTATCTACTATTTTCTATCTACTAACAAATAAGTATTCATCAGTAGTAAAATTCTGAGCTAGGAAATTTAAGTCCAAATTAGCAACGAATACTTCTGGCGATGTTGGCATCAATTCGTAGTTAGCCAATGCAATCACCCACCACAACAGGATAATTCACAAAAATCCGACAACAGGATACAAGATTACATCCTTGAGAACAAAAGGTTTTGCCTTTTTTCCATCAGTTTGGCTAGCAACTGCAAATATTGCAGCCAAATTTAATTGAAAGATCATAGATGCAACCTCAACAGAGTCAAGTGCAGGTACAAAAAATCTGAGCAGTACCAGCCAAGGAAGCTGATGAGGTTTAAACATTGAAATAATGCTCTGTGCCTCTTCAGTCTCCTCTCAATGCCTACGAAGTTAGCTGACGGGCTAGGACTGAGAGATGTCCTTCTCATTTGAGATATGCCCCAAAATATGGTTCCTCCGCTCCAGCGTTAGCGTTGTCATTCGCTAGATTAGGCTGACTTACTCTACTTTAAGAAAATAAAGTAACATATATTTTTTGATATTGTATATCAATCTTAAGGTAAATATGATGATGGAGTATTAAGTTTATTGTTACAAAGTTAATTTATCAAACTTATAAGCAGAAATTTAATCCGTAAAAACTACGTTGACAAAGCCAAGTAAGAAAATAAATTGACTTTACTACTTTTGAACATCCTTGTACAATATGCCGACAAAAAGCAATATTTGCAAGATTGAAGATGTATAAAAATCTGGCGGCGATAACTACCTTGAGTTTCTTGTTGACAACATTCACACCTGCGGTTGCTAAAGCCGAAACAGTGATGGAAAAAGTAGCACGGACAGGAGTACTAACAGCAGGTACTAGCAAAGATGCAATTCCTTTTGCCTATACCAGTAATCAGGGACAATTGGTTGGTTATTCCGTAGATATGTTGAATCTGATTAAAGAACAGTTAGAAAAGGAACTGGGAAAAAAAATTCAATTGCAATTGGTAACAGTGACACCAGGAGAACGGATTCCGAAAATTCTAAATGGACAAGTGGATATTGTTTGTGATGCTAGCAGTTTTACTTGGGAACGGGATAAAAAAGTAGATTTTTCACTGAGTTATGGTGCTACTGGTACTCAATTATTAGTAAAAAAGGGAAGTAATTTGGGTTCTCCTCAGTCTTTAATCGGTAAACGTGTTGGTGTACTGAGCCAAACTACCAATGAATTAGCACTCAAGCGAGTTCAACCCCAAGCAAAACTAGTCTTATTAAAAGATCGGGCAGCAGGATATACTGCTTTGCAACAGGGAAAAATTGATGCTTTTGCATCAGATAGCATCCTATTAGAAGGATGGTTAGGAACAACGAAAAACCCAGATGCTTTTCAAGTGGTACCAGATCGCCCTTACTCTAGAGAAGGTATTGCATGTATGGTTCCTGAAAATAATTCTAGATTCCTCGACTCAGTTAACTATACTCTCTACAAGTTCATGCAAGGATTCGTAGATAGTGACAAACGAAATGTTACTATCTTTGATCGCTGGTTTGGTTCTAATGGCGTAGTTTTTCTGAACAACGATTTACGCGATTTAGCAGTTGAAACCATGCAAATCATGATTGAATCCCGCGAAGAGATTCCTAAGTAGATAAGTAAGTCGGCACAAATAAAGCTAACTAGTTGGGATCGTTATTTGTCATACTCTACCTTGAAGCCGAAGAAGGCGCGTCTATGTCATTGGTTATTGGTTAGGCTTTTAGACATGTTTACTTTTCGTAACTCAGTTATGTTTATTCCCACCGACTTACTTAATGGGTAATGGGTAATGGGTAATTGGTTTACCCATTAGACCTCTTGCAAAAGTCGAATGAACCCCCCTCAATCCCCCCGTTCACGGGGGGAAGATTTAGTTCCCTCCCCGTAAACGCTTAGGGTTAGGGTGGGGTAAAAATATTTTTGCAAGAGGTCTATTACCCATTACAATTTTTCTTCTATATCGGCTGTGGGAAAATATTTGTCTATTGCCTCACCGAGAAACAAACTTAAAACTCCCAGTAAAATTCCTATTCCCATAATGCTCAATTCAACACTACTAAAAAGTGCAGCACTGGGGTAAATAAAAGTTAAAGCAAGCATTAAAAAACTTGAGATACTACTTGCAAGCAAAGATAGCCTCACACTAACTTTAGAGAAGGTGTAATATCCTGTTTGAGAAAGCAGGTAGGCAATAAAAGGAACAAGCACTGCCCCTACATAGGCTGCATAAAAAGCTACTATTAGAAAGACAATCTCACCACCTTTGAGGGCAACAATTAGACTCAACAAAGCATTTGTAATTGTAATCAGCAACCGACTATACTTGGACGCAGGCAGAATGTGGAAATCCAAGATAGTTTTGGTTTGCATCTGTAATGTACTGCTGCCAACACCCAAGGCTGGAACCAATAGAGATGCCATCAGGATAATACCCAAAGGCTTATCAGTTCCACCACCAATCCATGACAGGATAAAGGGAAGCGTTTGTTTACCATCAATACCAGCAGGCAAAATTCCTGCCTTTAGGGCTGCTACTACAACAGAGGAAGGTAATAAGGCGAGTAAAAACAATGAAATTGCTGCTAACAGACAGCCTCGATACACATTCGCCACATCTTTTGTTCGGACAATAAATTGCTGATACCTCATGTCTACGAGAAGTAGGAGGATTGTAGATAGCGAAATGCCCAGTTTTGTTGTTGAACTTACAACTTCAAGTGAGGTAGTGAACTCCAAAGGCGATCGCACATAGTCAGGTATTGCGTGCAACACCCAAAGTCCATACAGCAGAGATAAGAAATTTAGAACCAGTAGCCCTCGAAGTATCCAGCTAGCTTTTTCGACAGGTAGCAAAGAAATAATTGTAACTAAAATAGCCATTCCCAACATTGTGGGTAGCGTCGATATTCCCAATACCTTGAGGATGAATGCTCCAGAAATCAACTGGACGGCTGCGATCCCAATCAGAGACGCCCACGACATCAATCCTACAAAGATTTTTACCTTATTCCCATAGTAGGAACCGAGCAAAGTCCAGATTTGCTCGACTTTTGTCCAATAAAACTTTGCCAGTCCCATCATCGCAATGGTACCCAAAGCAATGCAGACGGCGTAAAGACTACCAGCTATACCCAAAGTCAATGATTGTTCAGCAGTTCCCAAAATAAACCCCAAGCCGTAATGGGCGGACACCAACAAAGCCGCTAGCGATAAGGCGTCCAGTCTCCGGTTTTCACTCATATTGGCATTAAACTTAGTTGAACTTATTTATATCCCACATTCCGCACTTCAATAAGTAGCATGGGTAAACTACATAAACAGAAAATGCGCTCATGAGAATTTGAACAATCAAGTAACCAGAAAAATAAATAAATTATCCACATCCAAATTCCAGCTTTTTTACACCATAAAAAAGCTTGTTATTCAACAATATTTAATTAGGATTTTGCAATCAGTTAGGGAAACATCAGATTAAGCAATACTGAAGAGCCGAGAGTTCAAAACTCAGATAATAAGTAATACTTTTGACAAGCTAAAGGCAAAAATGGCAGGATTCGACAACGAAAATCCGTTAAGTTCAGAATCCTCCGCCAACCTTGTGCAATCATCAAGTGAATCCCCTGAAAGCATTGAAATATCCAACGCAAAGTGGGGGATTGTGTGTCTTTGTTTAGTTGATTTTTCACTGTAGTTTTTTGGTGCTATGATTCCTAAGTGATCCAAGTTTTTACTTTCAAACTCTAGAGTTTGGTAATTCATTTTTTTGGTAACTTTACTTAATTCCGGCTAATTTTTACTCATTCTCCCATCTTTTTTCCGGCATTTACTATCAATACCATGAGGATTTCAAACAGTTAGTAATGTTTGTCATACTGTCTATATTAATTACTCACTAGTTTATGTGATTATATTTAATTGAAATTGTATCTCTTAGTACTAGGATATGTGCTACAAAATGAAGTGCGGAATGTGGGTTCAATGGAAAGCCGATTGATTTTGATGCTTAATTAATGCGCTCGCTACAGCTACAGCTACAGCTATAACAATGTCGTTTCAGGAGTCGAGTGATGACATACTCAAAGTATCTATCGATAATTTTCGTAAGTCGAGCGAGTATGCCTTCATTTCTATTTGAGTAAAATGCACAACTTATCTCTCAACTGTACCTCACTAGACCGGGAAACGCTATATTATCATTTTGGCGATTCTTTAAGAACAGAATCTTGATAGTCTTTAATTTTTTCATACAAACTATCAACAGTTTCTTGGGCAAACAGTTTTTCTTTCAGTTGTAAATAATCACCTTCGCCTAGTTTACAAGCTGCCCAAAATTTCATTACTTTCGATGGCTCTAGATGTGTGAGTAGAACCTGCATTGCTTCTTGTAAATTTTGCTGTTCGTTAATAACTTTAATTGTCATCTTCTATCTCCAAAATAAAATCAGTTGGGTTGATTACTTTAAGTGATAAATCTTGACAGCGATTGATTAATCTCTTATCGCAGGTGATAAAATAATCACTTTGAGAAGCTTCGGCACAAGCAATGTGGAGAGCATCAACGGCTTTAATTCCTTGTTGTTCTAGTTGTTTTGCTCTCCCCCTAATATTTTCATCTACTAATACTCTCAATGTAGCTATTTGTAAGTATCGCTCCATTGACTTCTGGTTTACAGAAAAAGGATTACGGCTATTTTCATATTCTAGAACTGAAGAACTAACTAATTCTACTAATTTTGCTTCGACCATTTGCAAAATTAAGATGACAGCTTGTGTTTCTAAAAATATTTTTGGCTGTGTTTGGTCATCAAAGGGGCGGTTATAAATACTTGTGTCTAAATAAATCCTGGTCATGTGTTGGCACTTGGCTAAGGTATCTTCTCTAGCATTGGGCATTATAGAAAGGTTTTCAGGACATAGTGCAGCTTTTTACAACATTTTGGTATAATGCCAAACTCGTATAGATGATTGTGTAGACGTGGTACATATAGCTATTAATTAAGTAAAACTTATCAACTAAACAATCTTGACATTAACATTAATGTCAAGGTTTACCGTAAGAGAGTCAATACTAATTCGACTCTCATGCTTTATCCAGAACGGTTGCATCAACTTACTAAAGAACATGCAGATACGGTAGCAGCTCTCGTGTGTGGGTTGTTTTTATTTTGTGGATGGTTCGCCTTACACCTTGGCTTTTTAGGATGGGCGCTGTTGCTATTACCCATCGCCTATGTTATTGGTGGCTACGAAAGCGCCCGCGAGGGATTCACAACCCTGATCAAAGAGAAAGAACTAGATGTAGATCTGCTAATGATAGTAGCGGCGCTTGGTGCAGCTGGGCTAGGTTTATGGCGAAGAGAGTATTACTTAATCATCGATGGGGCTATTTTGATTCTCATCTTTGCTATTAGTGGCGCCCTAGAAGGTTATGCTATGCGGCGAACTGAACGCAGTATCCAGAGTTTGATGAGCTTAACACAAGATACAGCAACAGTTGTGCGTCAAGGTAAAGAAGAATTAATTGCGATCGCGCAGTTGCAATTAGGAGATGAAATCATCGTCAAGCCAGGAGAATTAATTCCCACAGATGCAGTAATTCTGGAAGGATACAGTACTCTCAACCAAGCTGCAATCACAGGCGAGTCTTTACCTGTTGAAAAAACAGTCGGTGATGAAGTATTTGCAGGTACGCTAAACGGCTATGGGGCGCTGAAATTAAAGCTGCATCAACCACCGGAAAGTAGTTTGATTCAACGGGTAATTCGTTTAGTACAGCAAGCACAAACACAAACACCTCCTTCTCAACAGTTTATTGAACGATTTGAACGAGGATATGCACGAGTAATTGTGATTGCTGGAGTATTGCTGTTGATTTTGCCACCATTCCTTTGGAATTGGGACTGGGAAACAGCGATTTATCGTGCTTTGACTTTTTTGGTGGTGGCTTCTCCCTGTGCATTAATGGCTGCAATTATGCCAACACTACTATCTGGGATTGCTAACGGTGCAAAACAGGGAATTTTGTTTAAAAATGGCTCTCAATTAGAAATGGTGGGGAAAGTACGAGCGATCGCTTTTGATAAAACAGGTACTCTAACAACAGGAGTTTTAGAAGTATGTGAAGTGATTTCCATAAGTGAATGCACAAAAGAATATGTACTAAATATTACTGCTTCTATAGAATCTCGTTCCGAACATCCCCTTGGTGAAGCAATTGTCAAAGCAGCAAAAAACTTAGATTGGACAGCCGCAACAGAAGTACAAGCTTTCCCCGGACAAGGAATTATAGGTATTGTAAATAACCAAGAAATCATCGCCGGGAAAGATAATTTTGTCCAAAACTATGTTGTTGATTTACCTCAAAACTTAATTGAGATAGCTACCAAGTTTGAGTTACAGGGGAAAACAGTTGTTTGGATAGCACAAAAAACATCACAGCAACATCAAGTGTTAGGTATTATAGCTATTGCTGACACAGTGCGATCGCAAGCAGCAGCAACTATTTCTCATCTGAAAAAATTGGGAATTGAGCAAATAGTCATGTTGACTGGAGATAATCAACAGACTGCTGAAAGTGTAGCGCGGGAGTTGGGAATAGATCGAGTATATGCAGAGTTACTACCAGAAGACAAACTGCATGTAATTCGTCGCTTACAGCAAGAGTATAAAACAGTCGCCATGGTAGGTGATGGTATCAATGATGCACCAGCTCTAGCTCAGGCGTCTGTAGGTATTGCCATGGGGACAGCAGGAAGTGATGTAGCATTAGAAACTGCGGATATTGTCTTGATGGCAGATAGATTAGAGAAAATCGAAGTAGCAATGCGCTTAGGAAAAAGAGCGCAAGCAATAGTCAAACAGAATGTTACTATTGCTTTAGGATTTATTCTTTTACTATTAATTGGCAACTTCTTGGGTGATATTAACCTACCTATCGGTGTAGTCGGACATGAAGGATCTACTGTGTTAGTTACCCTGAGTGGTTTACGATTGCTGAAAAACTGAGTATTTGTTGATTGGAACAAATAAATCAAGTTTTGCGACTCGTAAATCAAGTTTTGCGACTCGTAAATCAAGTTTTGCGACTCGTAAATCAGGTTTTGCGACTCG
>NZ_JCACKS010000022.1:0-7044 GCF_059505505.1 Pelatocladus sp.
CTCATGATGTAATCTCTTTGTACTTCAATTTGAAGTGCGGAATGTGGGTTTTAAATAAAGACACTGAAATAATAGCTGTCTTGACCAGACTTTGAGCTTCATTAAAATCAGAATCGCCTGTAATTAAAAAATCTGCTTCTGCTGCTAAAGCACAAGCCAAAAACTTTGCATCCTTTTTATCTTTTGGAAAATCAATTTCTACATTAACGTCAATTAGGGTTGTCACTGCATCCAGAATTTCAAACAACCTCTGAGCGAATTTCCGAAGATAGTCTGAACTTGCTGCGAGTTAAAACCTCCTTATATTCCTTCAAAATCTCTTTAGACACAATCCATTCACAATCTAGATTGTCAACGACGAATTGAATAACTATCCTTGGCTCTCTACCCTTGAGTACAGCAGAAACTAAGAGGTTGTTTGAAAAGTGATTGGCTGTAATTTTAATTACATTATTACCCCCCTTAATCCCCCCTTATAAAGGGGGGAAACAAGAGAAATCCGGTTCCCTCCCCTTTACAAGGGGAGGGTTAGGGTGGGGTAAAAAATATTTGATACATCAATCATGACTTTTCAAACATCCTCTAAAACATTCGTATCAATAATAATCTTCATTCGCCTCGACGGTAAGCTTCAATTTCTCCTGCTATGTCTTCTCCTGTAATCTCTTGTACTTGCGGGAATGACTGCGTTCTGTCAAATAAATCTCTAATTTTTTGACTTATTGCAGACCTTTTATTATCTTCTGCCAAGATAATAACTTCTACTCGCTGTCCTCGCTCAAATGGTAAATTAGATAAAACCACATTATTCGGGTCTTCAATCGTAACGTATATTTTGTAAGCGTTCATTGTTATTTAATCTTTGTAATTTGAAATAATTGCTCACCAATTCACTGCGAAAGAGTCTATGGGAGAAACCCAATTAGATAAGTTGATTAGTTGTAGGCGAAGACTTCTCGAAGAGTACCAAAAATCCCACGGCTTAAAGCCGTGGGAGTGTCAACTCCTTTCGTAAAGTTGGTTTAGTGGAGCTTTCTATACAGAAATTTTAGTCTCTGTTTCCAGTTTAGCCAGTCTTTCTGCGAGAAGTTTTTCTAAGGTTTCTAATGCTTTTGTGAAACCTTTGATACCCTCATCTAACTTTTCTGATGCCATACGATCAGCTGTGTGCATTTTATCAAAGGCAGCTTTGTCCATGGAAATCTTGTCAATTGCCATTCCTGCTGCTTTGCTAGCATCAAGTTTACGGGGTAATTCTCCGATTGTGGCTTGCAACTCACCCAGTAGTGCTGGAGAAATGGTCAGCAAATCACAACCTGCTAATTCAGTAATTTCGCCGACATTACGGAAGCTAGCTCCCATAACTTCGGTTTTGTAACCAAATTTCTTGTAGTAGTTGTAGATTGTTGTGACAGACACAACCCCTGGATCTTCGGGTGAGGGGTAACTATCTCGTCCGCTTTCTTTTTTGTACCAGTCGAGAATCCGTCCGACGAAAGGAGAAATCAGAGTCACACCTGCTTCTGCACAGGCGATCGCCTGATGAACACCAAACAGTAAGGTGAGATTGCAATGAATTCCTTCTTTTTCCAAAATTTCCGCAGCACAAATACCTTCCCAAGTGGAAGCAATTTTAATCAAAATCCTTTGGCGAGAAACTCCCACTCCTTCGTATTGAGCAATCAATTCTCGTGCTTTGGTGACAGTCGCTTCTGTATCGTATGATAGGCGTGCATCCACTTCTGTGGAAACTCGACCAGGGATAATTTGCAGAATCTTTAATCCAAAGGATACTGCTAAACGGTCAAATGCCAAAGAAACTACTTGAGCTTGAGATGCACCTGAACCAAGGTCTTTTTTTGCTTTGAGTAAAGTTTGATCAACTATTTCTTGATATTCTGGCATTTGGGCCGCAGCTGTAATCAAGGAAGGGTTGGTAGTCGCATCTTGGGGCTTGAATTTTTCAATTGCTTGAATGTCTCCAGTATCTGCGACCACAACGGTCATTTCTCGCAATTGTTCTAGTAAATTCTTTGACATGGTTTACCTCTTGAATTTTATTTTCCAGGACTTACTATTATTGGGTTGTAGTGGTCTTGATAGCTGAGTTGACGGTAATGGTTAATTGGTAATGAGAAATTAATATATCCTTTGATTACTGATTACCAATTACACCAAAAGAATTTCGCAAAAGTCCTGAATCAATACCCTCCAGCCCTATTCTAGGCAAGTTATGCCAAGATTGATTGTCTGATTGTATGCAGTTTTTTTAAACCATTTTGCATTTTTCGTCATGAAGGGATATTTTCAACCCTAGTAATCATCAATATTTGAACAATTTTTGACTATTGTCATGCTTGTATAACTGAATATTTGCATCACAAATTCTTTAGCTTTTTTTCAGTATTGGTACTAAAAAAAAGATGGGAAGTTTAGCTTAATCACAAGAGATTTTATATAATTTAATGATTATTAATATACTTAAAAATATGATTTATGTTTGTCCGATTAAACATAATTCAGATCTGCGATCGCCAAAACATTTACATTTTGTCCTAACGTTTGTCAAAAATAGGGAATTGAAAATAATCAATTCCCTGCTGAAATCAGTCAACCCCAGCGAAAATACTACAGTTAACTGTTAAACTGCTACTGCAACACTCTGCAAAAGACCTTCTGTTTGTGCCATAGATAACATGAGGTCAATGACTCGGTTGGAATAACCCCACTCGTTGTCATACCATGCCACAATCTTGAAAAAGTTTGAATTTAGTTCAATTCCAGCGCCAGCATCAAAGATACTAGAGTGTGTATCTCCTTGAAAATCTGTGGAAACTACTTCTTCGTCAGTGTAGCCTAATACACCTTTCAATTCACCTGTGGCTGCTGCTTTCATCGCTGCACAGATTTCCTGATAACTAGTGGCTTTCGCAGTTTTGAAGGTTAAATCAACCACAGAAACATCAGGAGTCGGAACCCGGAACGCCATACCAGTTAATTTACCTTTTAATTCCGGTAAAACCAATGCTACAGCTTTTGCTGCACCTGTAGAAGAGGGAATAATATTTTGTGCAGCACCACGACCACCACGCCAATCTTTTTTGGAAGGGCCATCTACTGTGGGTTGAGTAGCAGTCATGGCGTGGACTGTGGTCATTAATCCTTCAGTTAAGCCAAAGTTATCGTTGATGACTTTAGCAATGGGAGCCAAACAGTTAGTAGTGCAACTAGCATTGGATACTACAGTATCTTTAGCTGGGTCAAACAAGTGATGATTGACACCCATTAACAAGGTTTTGACTCGCTCTGGATCTTTAGTAGGCGCGGAAATTATCACTCGCTTGGCTCCAGCTTGCAGGTGGTTCGCGGCTCCTTCATAATTGGTGAACAGTCCTGTAGATTCAACTACATAATCTGCACCCAATTTACCCCAAGGCAATTCTGCTGGATTCCGAATCGATACGCAAGGAACAAAATGTCCATCAACAACGATGCCATTATCCTTTGCTTCAACGTTACCCCGATACATCCCGTGGGTAGAGTCATACTTCAACAGGTAAGCGAGGTTATCTGGTGGTACGAGGTCGTTAATACCCACAAACTCAATGTTGGGGTTCGTAATCCCAGCACGAAATACCAGACGTCCAATTCGACCAAACCCATTGATGCCAACTTTTAACTTAGCCAAGATTTTACCTCCTATTCTGGGAAGTTGAACAAAGGAGAAATGAAAGCAAATGACATATTACTGCTTTTTCGATCCTGACAGTCTGATTTGGCGATCGCCCATTTACTTGGCTTCTTTTAAGGTTTAGTCTGGGGATTGGGATTGGGTAATGGGGATTGGGGAAGGTAGGGGTCCCCTTTGGGGATAAGGGGATGGATGGGGAAGAGACTTGTTAAATAATTCCCCCCACACTCCCCATACTCTCTTCACCCTTCACAATACACATTGAGTTTGGAATTTGGGATTAGTTCTGGGTTCTGGGTGAAGCATTGCCAAAAACTCAATATTTGCTTTCCTACCTGTTGAGGATAGAAGTAGTGAAAGAAATGATATCCTTTAGCACATTCCCAGAGAGTATCTTCTGGCTTTAAGAAATTTTGCCAGTCTTGTAAATCTGGTGGGGTGACAACTGGATCATTTTTGCTACCACATACAAACATTGGCATGGAAACCCCACCTTTGGGTAAGTGAAAAAATCGAAACAGAGAATGGGGTGTGGGGGATTCGTCTAAATCTCTGGTGAGCGCAGTCAGTAGCTTTTTGGTATTTGCGGGAGATTGATTACCAAACAGAGTCCGAACGCTGTTAACTAAAATTTGCTCACGGTTCAGAGGAAAGAAAAGGCGTTGTTGATAATAGTGCGCTTGCCAAGTATTTGTCGGTTGAGATGCTACAGCCAATAATGCTAGCGATCGCACTTTTTGTGGATATTGACGAGCAAATAATAAAGCGATCGCACCACTCATACCATGACCTGCTAAATGCACCGGGCGATCTTGCGATTTTAAAAAATCATACAGTAGCTCCACTGCTGTATCTAGGGAACAAGCTTCATCTTTGGTTTGCAAATATTCCCATCGTGCCACTGAAATATACTTAGATAAGTATTGAAGTAATGGTTTGTCTAAACCCTTCAAACTTGGGCTAACGTTTAACCAAAGAACATCAAATAAATCAGACATACATACCTATTAGGCGTAAAATTAGGAGTTATCAATTTTGATTTATTAGTCAAATAAATGCGTATTTAAAAATTTTTACTGCCAAAGTAGTTAAGAATTAGGTATTTATTATCAAGATATTTTCGCTTTTTTCTCAAATTTATAGTGTGAGAATCACAAAAATATATCTTTTACCAGCACAGACAGGTAATTATGTCTTGGGAGTCATTGATTCTGAATTTCACTAACATACCTAATGAACTCAGAATTCAGTATTTAAGAATATTCTAAAGTCTTAAATACTGAATTCTGATTTTCTTACTTAAAATTTAAACTTTGGTACAGATATACATTTTGTATTTTTAGAGGAAAGAGTCACCAAAAAAAGCGTTTACAGGTTTAATTCTTTTTTTAGCTGATTAATCCACGTTTTTACTCGTTCTGCCGTTAATTCAGATTGATTATCTTCATCAATTGCTAGTCCAACAAACTTACCATTTCTTAATGCTTTAGAATCGTTGAAGTCATAGCCAGATTTTGGCCAGTAACCGACTGTTTTACCACCACGTTCTGAAATCTTTTCTTCTAAAATACCAATTGCATCTTGAAAATTATCAGCATAGCCAATCTGATCCCCTGTGCCAAAATAAGCAACTAACTTGTTAGAAAAATCAATTTCGTCAAGTTCAGGAAAAAAGCCATCCCAATCACTTTGAAGTTCACCTATATTCCAAGTCGGACAACCAATAATTAAATAGTCATACTCGTCAAAATCACTGACATCTGCTTGGGAAATATCGTGTAAATTTACTAAATCCTTACCGAATCCATCTTGAATCATTTCAGCAACAGATTCAGTATTACCAGTTTGAGTACCGTAAAAAAGACCAATTGTTTTTGACATCTGACACCTGAATAGAAAAACTTAGAGATTGATGTAATGTCGATTAGTCAAGGCTTCGACTTATGAGAGAAGCTACTGTGGAGTTACTACAACCATAGTGGTCATAGTGTCATCTCCTAAGAATTCGGAAGAATCTATCCAAAATTAATGATTAAGTATTTCAATAAGCAACCAGTATATCCTACCAGATTAATTGATATTAGTTTGCAATAAGCAAAATTAAATTTTATAAACTTCAACCGTAGTTAAGGAACCTAGTTCTCGAATTACTTGCAAACTAAGAAAATCTGATCGTCTAAACTTAGACTTGCTACGCCAGTAGGATTGAATATGCTGATATATTTACTAGTTAAAATGCTAATCTATAGCAATAAAGTTGCTACAGATTGAGCCTAATGACAAAATTGCAATAAACCTTACTGCAAAAACAAGACTGAATCCTTCGTTTTCAACTTTGGTGTTGTATGACAAAGGATTCAGGTTTCTTCTGTAAAAATGCTGGTTAGTTTATTTCCAGTAAACCAAGTGGTGGCGTAATTTCAATCCTGCCAGTTTCCAAATCTACCACTGGCGCGATCGCCTTCACAAAAGGAATCAAAACATTCTTTTGTTGGTTATTGCTGGTTGGTGGTTGGTGTAACTTGACTTCTAATAAATCATTACCAGCAGCAATCACCTCTACCACCGTACCAACGAGTTCACCAGATTCCTGCATAAAAACTTGCAAGCCAATTAAATCAAGGACATGATATTCATCCTCTTCCAACTGGGGGCGATCGCTTTTGGGAACCATTAATTTACAACCGCGCAATTCCTCAGCTTGATTGCGATCATCCACACCAGCCAATCTAATTACATAGATATTTTTACCCTCAATATAACGCCCTGTTAGTAATTCTACTGGCTGCGGTTTCATTTCTCCTGTACGCAACAACCAACGCTTTCCCGGAATCTCAAACCTCTGGGGAAAATCCGAGTCAGGATACACCCGCATTTCTCCGTGTAAACCTTGGGGTGCGACAATCGTACCAATTTCCATCCAATCTTCCAATTGAGAAGTGACAGAAGGTGAAGAGTCGGATTTTTTTCGATCTTCTTTTCTCTTTTTCTCTTTGTTTTCTTGTCTCCCTGTCTCCTTTTGTTTCATATTCATATTCTTCTTCATCTTCCCTTGTCTCCCCAATTCCTATTAAACAATCTGCGTAATTAATTCTGTCTAAGTACTTAGTTTTTGCGTTCGCCGAAATAGTTTTTGCAGTCGCCGAAATAGTTTTTGCGGTCGCCGAAATGGTTTTTGCGTTCGCCGAAATAGTTTTTGCGTTCGCCGAAATAGTTTTTGCGGTCGCCGAAATGATTTTTGCGGTCGCCGAAATGGTTTTTGCGGTCGCCGAAATGGTTTTTGCGGTCGCCGAAATGATTTTTGCGGTCGCCGAAATGATTTTTGCGGTCGCCGAAATGGTTTTTGCGGTCGC
>NZ_JCACKS010000022.1:7144-18802 GCF_059505505.1 Pelatocladus sp.
CGAAATGATTTTTGAGGTTTATCTTAGCTCAAAGAAAGTGCGATCGCTTTTACGCCATTCCCGCCCTAGTCGTTCGGCTTCATCAAAGGTCGGATCATCAGCCGCACTACCCACAATTTTTTCCCACCATTTTTTTTGTACCTGGACGGGTGAAGACGCAGACAACTGCAACATAACTTTAATTTGCGCCATTTCCTGCTCTAGAGTGATGAGGCGTTGTTCCATATCTTGGGATGTCATAGTCTTATATCAAAAAATATATGCTTAGTATCATTGTAAAATTCTGGACTAATCGCTCCTCCCTTATCGGGCGATGGCGGCGCAATGATACTAACGGGACTTAAACAAAAATTAACCCCAAATGTAACCCAAACTGGCTTTATAGCAAGCAAAAAAGTCATGATTGAAGGTCAACCAATCAAAAAAGATTGATTTTTTACTTAAAAAATCAATCTTTTTTTTGAAAATGCTATCATCTATAAAAATAAATGCCATCTACCACATAACTGAATCCATAAATATACTTAAGCATTGGCTTAAGCTGATTCACGCTAAATAAATTACCTGCAATAAATTATACTGAAAACATGAACAAAAAATGGTTGGTTCGCAGTCTAGTAACAATTGGCAGTGTAGGCACTTTATCTATACCTATTACCCTAGCTATAAATTACAACCCAAACGCAAAGGCACCTATTCCATCAGAAGGTAAAAGCACCACAACAGATATTGCACAAGAACCTTCTCCAACAAATACTCAAGAAAAAGTCTCTACAAGTAATCCCAATCTAACCAATCGTGGTTACTCTAATAATGCTAGACCAGTTAATAAAGTTGATATACAGCCCAACGGAGTTTCAGGGGAAAACCCCATAGTCGGTAATCAAGCGGAAAACATCACAATTGATAATAGAAATCGACATAACACAGTTGATAATAGAAATCAAACAGAAGATGTTATTTGCGGAAATGGAAAATACATCAGTGGCTCAAGCTGTGTACATAATGGAGACAATCATATTAATGGCACGACTAACGTGAAATAAAAGAAAATTTAAGAAATTAAATTCCCTGACTTAATGGTTAGGGAGTTACTTATTTAATAGACCTCTTGCAAAAATCGCTTTTGCGGCCGACATCATGTATTTGTGAGGTACATCAAAAGGCCAAAAAGCGTATTTGCAACGCCGCGAAACGATTCTTGCAAAATGTCTAATATATAATCAGCATAAGATATATATGACAAACATTAGTAGATTAATATTTTCTTTAAGCTTACCAATATTATTACTTTCATGTAAATCGACTAATGCGGCAGAGAAAGTAAATTGTGATGGATATTTCAAAGACGGTTCAAGTTGCATTCATAATGGAGCAAATAACATAACTATTCAAAAATATGAAGACCATAGAACATATATTCAGCAACCTAGTAATGTCATTAACGACTCGCCAAACAACCAGGCTGTTACAAATGTAAGAAAAAGCAGTGCTGAATCAACAAATATCTTCAAACTAGATGATTATAAACCTACACAACCACAAATGGCTCAAGATGATGGACTTGGTCATTGAAAACAAATAACTATTGATAATTTCACTAAAAAAACAAGGAGAAAAACATGTTTTATGTAGCATTGTTTTCAAGTGTATTGATTGCATCTAATTTTACTGACACTCCATTATTAAAAAATCCTATTAATAAATACAACTATAAACCATACGTTGTTTCACAAAATGAAAATGAGTCGAAAAATGAAGATGTGTTTTCAGCAGAAAGCGAAGGTTTTTTATTTCAAATCACAAAATGCAAGAGGATTTCTCCTGAAAAAACAGAATGTAATTTGTTAATTAAAAACAAAAGAGAAGATAGAGGTATTACTATATATGGTAATCCTGGTAAGTACAGTGGATCAAGGACGAGGATAATTGATTCTTCAGGAAATGAAGCTTTTGCTTCAAAAGTCACTATTGGTGATAAGTCTAACCGTGCTTATGTGTCAACAAGTATTTTGCGTGACATTCCTATTAAAGCTATTATTACATTTGATGGAGTCATAACAAACAATATAAGTGCATATGTTATAGTAGTCAATTCTAGTGATAATTATCAAAGAACCGAGGTAAAATTTCTTCCAGAATCTTCTGATGCAAAAAAATGAAATTCATTTTAGAGTTTTAAGGCAGGCTCTAAGTTTGACTTAATCTTAAAATAAATGGAAGAATTTCTTTTATAACGGCAAGAAAGGCTGCGAATGGCAGCCTTATGAAACCTTTGCGCTCCTCTGCGTTTAAAAATAAAATCAAACATTTGGGATGCTCCCAACAACGTTGAGGTTTCTACGAACAACTAGTCAACGCTGCACCACATTGATCTTCACTTGCTAACCAACCTTTGATACCTTGATATTCAACCTGCGCCCATTCTCCTTGACAGCCTAATAATTTCACACTTGTGCTGGGGGGAACTTTCCCTACTTTTTGACTTTTTGGATTTGCACTAGTGTAAAGATTGACGCCATCAGTACCATAACCGCGCGATGATATACCTAACATTGGTAGATACACCCAACCAGTTCCTTTAAAATCACCAGTGACATCGCTAATTTTGACCCATTTTCCCGAAGCAGCAACTATCTTGACTGTCTCATTAGTAGCTATTTTTCCCAAAATTCTATGAGTAGGACTTGCACCACTGCGTACGTTTAAACCTTGTGGATTTTTGGTGATGACGTAGGCAGAAATATCACACTTTTGTTGCTTGGGTGGTTGTGCTAACACACTTTGATTGGCAATACCAGTATTAACAAGCACATTAATACTACAAAACACTAAGGCGATCGCTTGCTGAAAAACTTGATTGTTCAATTGCTTTCTCCGATGTTTAGACACCAGCAAGATCGCTGGTGTCATATTGTTACCTTAAATCGTAGCCAAACAAATTCGGATCTACTTGTGTTAGTTGCAAATCTGCCAAACCATACTCCGCCCAACGCCTTTCCACCATCGCTGCTATTTCTGAATCGGATTCTAAGGGTGCGCCCCATTCATGTTCGGTTTCTGGTGGTATCTTTGTAGTTGCATCAATACCCATGCGTCCACCTAAACCAATCTTTTCACTGGCAAAATCTAAGCTATCAAAGGGCGTATTCGGCAGAATAAATACATCCCGTGTGGGATCTACTTTAGAACTAATTGCCCACACAACTTGACGCGGATCTCTAATATTGATGTCTTTATCCACCACAATCACGAATTTGGTGTAGGTAAACTGTGGTAGCGCACTCCAAAACGCCAATGCAGCCCGTCGTGCTTGTCCAGGATAGGCTTTATCTATAGATATAATGGCTGCTTTGTAGCTCAAAGCTTCCATCGGTAAGAAAAAATCAATAATTTCTGAAACTTGTTGGCGTAGTATTGGAGTATAAATCCGATTGAGGGCGATCGCCATCATCGCTTCTTCTTTGGGTGGACGACCGCTAAATGTGGTTAAATAAATTGGGTCTTTGCGTTGTGTCATGCAGTGGAAGCGAATTAGGGGTGAATCTTCCACACCACCGTAATAACCCATGTGATCACCAAAAGGCCCATCTGGTAAAATTTCCCCTGGTGTGATTGTGCCTTCGAGGACAATTTCAGAATCAGCTGGAACTTCCAAATCTACAGTTTTACACTTTGCCAACTGTACACCGGAACCACCGTAAAGTCCCGCGAACAACCATTCAGATAAATCTACGGGAATTGGTGTGGCTGCTGCCATGATAATTAAAGGATCAACACCCAAGGCGATCGCAACTTCTAATTTTTTGCCATGTTCGGTTGCTTTGCGTAAATGTCTCGCCCCACCCCGCACCGATAACCAATGCACGGTCATTGTATTATGAGATTGTAGTTGTAAGCGATACACGCCAACATTGGGTGTACCTGTCTCACAATCCTTTGTAATTACTAGCCCCAAAGTGATAATCTTGCCACCGTCACCAGGATAAGGACGTATCAAAGGTAACTTATTTAAATCCAAATCTTCCCCTTGAATTACCACTTGTTGACAAGCGGGGAAAAAATCTCGTCCAGGTTTCGCCTTGAGTACATCAAACAGCACTTTACCAAAATCGATTGCTTGGGAAATCTTTTTGGGCGGTTTGGGTTGTTGTAGCATCGCCAGCTTTTTCCCCAGTTCTTCCAATTCCTGTGGATGCTGCATATTCATCGCCCAGCATATTCTCTCCACTGTCCCCATCAGGTTGATCGCCACTGGTACAGATGAACCTTTAACGTTTTCAAACAATAACGCTGGACCGCCCTTTTGCAGCATTCGGTTGGAAATTTCCGCAATTTCTAAATCTGGATCTACTGGCGCTGTAATTCGCTGTAGTTGTCCCTTTTGTTCCAGAAGTTTGATAAATTCCCGTAAATCTCTTGCCATTGTGTTAGAAAAATTTTAAGAACTATGAAGCGCTTTTTATATTATCTGTTATTTCTCTTCTCTAGTTCTTTGTCTGTTGTAGTCTGTCAAACCAATCTTGAGGAATAGGACTTTATACCAATTTTGGATTTTAGATTTTGGATTAAAAGCCTAGATCAATGGCCTATTCCAGAGCTTTGAAACAAGACTACCTATCCCAATTTGGTTGGGAGCATCCCAATTTTTTCAATATATAGCTAAGGGTTTAATACCAATTCTCTGTAAAGCTGCACATTATTTTAACCCTTCCCAACCTCCCCTTACCAAGGGGAGGTGCCGAAGGCGGTGGGGTTCTTTCTATGCATCTTCATATAGAAATGGTTTAAACCCTTAGCTAATAGCACAAGTCGTCTGAAGACGACTTGTTAAAATCAACTAGTCTGCTTAAGCAGACTTTCGCTATGAGACTGCGATTTTAATCGCAGGCTGACAAATCATATGTTTGGCCATTAGTCTAGAATAAGGTAAAAAGTCAATGGATTGGAGGTAAAAACAATGTCTAAAATTACTCCAACTATTTTAGTGACGACTTTAGCAATAGCAACAATTATTTCTTACCCTTCCAGAACTCTGGCGCAAACTCCCAGCAACGAAGAACGTAATACTACCCAAACAGGTTGTTTCTCTGGATACCCAGATGGCAGATATCGTGGTTCTCAAACAGTCACTCGCTACGAATTTGCTGCGGGAATGAATAGTTGTTTAAATCAGGTGGAAGAACTTATTCCCAATCGAGCAAATTTAGCAACGAAATCAGATTTTGATGTTTTAATTAAACGGCAAATAGAATTAAATCGACAAGTTCGAGATTTAAATCAGCGAGTTGAGAATATTCAAAAATGATTTTTGGCTCGAACATCAATACATACGGATAAACACAGATAATGACTCAACAACGGGAATTCCCTAATTGGAATAATTTATATCAAGAACGTCAAGTTGAAACGATGCCTTGGTACAATCCAGATTTGGATGTTGATCTAGAGCAAGCTTTAACTAAGTTAAAAATTAACTCTGGGACAGTTTTAGATTTAGGAACTGGACCAGGAACACAAGCGATCGCATTAGCAAAAAAAGGTTTTCGAGCTACCGGAACTGATATTTCTGAAGCTGCGATAACTCAGGCTGAGAGTAAAGCTAAAGAAGAAGGTTTAGATATAACATTTAGACAAGATGATATTTTTCATAGTCATTTAAATCAAGAGTTTGATTTTGTGTTTGATCGAGGCTGTTTTCATGTATTTCATCCTGATTTGAGACAGGATTATGTTCGTATTGTCCATAATTTGATTAAGCCCAAAGGTTACTTATTCCTGAAATGCTTTAGTCATTTGGAAACCAGAGAAGAAGGCCCTTATCGATTTACACCTGAAGAAATCAAGAAAAATTTTGGCGATCGCTTCAATGTCCTCTCTATTCATGAAACAGTTTATCAAGGTACTCTCGATCCTTTGCCCAAAGCATTATTTAGTATTTTGGAAATAATTTAAATCTCTCAGTGCTTGCTTTTTGTTTTTTAGGTAATATAATTAAGAGTCCGTAATGGCTCCTCAACAGGTGAAAAGCCATGTCTGAAACAGCCCTCGTACCCAATGTAACCCTGCCACCAACTCAGGCAGAACTTCCTTATGATGATGGTGAGCCGATGGAGAGTCAGCGCCACAAATTGCAAATGGATTTATTAATTGACGCCTTGACACCTTGGCTGGAACAACGAGAGGATGGCTATGTAGGTGGCAATATGTTTGTCTACTACAGCATGGCTCAAGTACGAAACAAAGATTTTAAAGGGCCAGACTTTTTTGCTGTATTGGGAGTGCCAAAAGGAGAACGTCGCAGTTGGGTAATTTGGGAAGAAGAAAAAGCACCGGATGTGATCATTGAATTATTGTCTGATAGTACCGCCGCAGTTGATAAAAATCAGAAAAAGTTGATCTATCAAAATCAGATCCGTGTGCCAGAATATTTTTGGTTTGACCCATTTAATCCTGATGATTGGGCTGGTTTCTTTTTAAGTAGTGGGCTTTACCATCCCTTAGTTGCAAATGAACACAATCAATTAGTCAGTAAGTCATTAGGGCTAGGACTGCAAGTTTGGCATGGAATTTACAAAGGTGTTGAAACATCTTGGCTACGCTGGGCAACATTAGAAGGAGAATTGCTACCTACATCACAGGAAATAGCAGAACAGGAACGACAAAAAGCAGAACAGGAACGACAAAAAGCAGAACAGGAACGACAAAAAGCAGAACAAGAACGACAAAAAGCAGAACAAGAACGACAAAAAGCAGAACAAGAACGACAAAGAGCAGAACAAGCAGAATCTAAGTTATTACAAACAGCACGCAATCTTCTGCAAACAGGAATGCCAGCAGAACAGGTAGCAAATTTAACAGGTCTTTCTATATCTCAAATAGAACAGATCACTAACTAGGTTGCATTGTAATTTCTGATTAGTAAGAGTTTGAAATTACCTACAAATATCGCTGTAGTAACCCAATTAATACTTCTGGCTGTTCTAGATGTAGTAGCACTCCTGCATCAGGAATCACATGAAAATCTTGAATAGCTCTTGAATTCAACTTTGCTAATCGTTGTCCTAATTTCACAGTTGTAAATTGTGCCTCTTTCCCCCAAAAAATTACTGTAGGAATATTTAGCTGTTCAAGATATAAACTTAAATCAAAATAAAGATCACCCCGTAAAAATGCCAAAGCTGCAAATTTAGCATTTGGCTGTTGGGCAGAAAATAAATATGCTTCTACCATCTCTGGCGAGACTCGTTCGGGTTTGGCAAACAAAAAACTTTGCAAAAAGTTTTTTACTGCCACTTCATTTTCAGCACCCAAAGCATAAATTAAATTATCTAACAGTGGAGTATTGATCAGCTCAAGCGGAAGTCTGCGCCCAGAACCTTGCCCAAAGTCATCAAAACCAGAAGGACAGACTAAATATAGTGCTTGGAATAAAAAAGGTTGAGCAATAGCCAGTCGAATTATCAAAGCAGCAGTTAGGGAAGATGCTACTACTTTCACAGGTGGAGAACAAGTATGTCTAATAAACTCTGTAATGATTGTGAGATAATCGTTGATTTGATAATCTCGTACTGGATGAGCAGAATCTCCCCAACCAATTAAATCTGGTGCGAGTATGCGGTGAGAAGCCGCAAAAGCAGGATAAACTTTCGACCATTCATAAGCAGAAGATCCACCACCAAAACAGTGAAAAAAGATTAGTGGTGTTAAATCTTCAGTATCGGCATTACACCAAGGTGCTGCAATTTGAGTATAGTAAACCATTGACCCAAAAGAGGTGTGGATGATTTTATGCCCGAAGCCTGGAGGTTGAAACTGAAGCATGGTCATTTATTATTGGTCATTGGTCATTGGTCATTGGTTATTAGCTTTTATCTTTTTCATTCTCGCTTTTTCCTTCTTGTTTTTGCTAGTAAACATTTTGTCATCGTGTGGCAAGATGAATAAAAACACTCGCACCAGCTCACCATGTTAGGAAAGCTACTAGACGGTCGTTACAAAGTTATCCAAGTCCTGAGTGCCGGAGGATTTGGTGAAACCTATATTACTGAAGATACCCGCCGACCAGGAAACCCTAAATGTGTTCTCAAATTGCTGAAGCCTGCGAGTTCGGAACCTTATTATTTGCAGACTGCGAGACGCTTATTTAATAGTGAAGCAGAAATACTCGAACAACTAGGAAATCACGACCAAATTCCTCGTTTATTAGCTTATTTTGAAGCAAGCGAAGAATTTTGTTTAGTGCAAGAGTTGATTGTGGGACACCCACTCAGTGCAGAAATGCGAGGTGGTCAACCTTGGACTGAAAGCCAAATTATCCAAATGTTGCAGGATGTTTTGGGAGTGTTGGAGTTTGTTCACGGTTACAGTGTGATTCATCGTGATATTAAGCCAGATAATTTAATTAGACGTGACTCGGATGGCAAATTAGTTTTAATTGATTTTGGTGCTGTCAAACAAATGCGATCGCAACTCGCAACTTCTCCTAGTCAAATGACTGCAACTGTTGCGATCGGTACTCCTGGTTATATGTCGGCAGAACAAGCCCAAGGTAGACCACGCCCAAATAGTGATATTTATGCTGTGGGGATAATTGCCATCCAAGCGCTAACGGGGATATTACCAACTCAGTTACAAGATAATCCTGAAACTGGGGAAATTATTTGGCCAAATCAAGTGCAAGCATCCCCCAGACTAGTAGCAATTTTACAAAAAATGGTGCGCTACCACTATCGCGATCGCTATCAATCTGCAACAGAAGCATTGCAAGATCTTCAACAATTACAATATCCAATACCACCGACGCAAGCACAAATCTCATCTGCTAACGCCCAATCAATTATGCCGCAGATGATGAATATGTACCCGCAAACATCAGTACCCCCTTCTGGTGTCACAGACTACTCCACTCCCGCTTCTCAAGTCGCACCACCACCAGCTTGGATAAACAAAACTCTCTCTGTGGCTAGATTCTTACCTTTTGTCGGTGCGGCAGGATTATTTTTATTTAAAGCACCCACCTGGATTATCCTGCTAGGTATTGGTTTAGCTACTTTTGGAGTTGGGTTATTTTTCCTTCGTTCTTCCTATCCAAGGCTAGCAAAAGATTATGATGCGGTTTTTGCTGTTGTATTCTGTTTATGTGGCATACTGTTGCTATTTCAAGAATATCAATCCTATGGCAAGCAAGAAATACCAATCAGCCAGTTTTTGCTAGCAGGAGCAGGTATATTTTCGGCTGTGGAATGTATTCGTTTACGTGGAATAAAGAAATAATTAGTGGTTAGCAGTTAGTGGTTAGTTATTGGTTTGAATTGTTCGCTTGCTAATTTATCAATGACGAACAAAAAACTTGCTTAGTTTATTGTAACACATATAATAACAATGAATAAATATCTATTAAAACCTGTACTAACCACCAACCTATACCAACTAACAACTAACAACTAAAATGTTTAAAAACCCACTTAACCTTATCGGTACAATTCTAATTATTGCAGCCCTTGCTTTATCTGCTTTACCTTTTGTGCGTCCAAGCTTATTCCGTCGGCAAGATATAGTATTAATAATAGTGTTTTTAATTGCTGGCTTTATTCTATTTTTTAATGACAGATGGTATGGAAAAGAATTAATACAATTTAATTTAATTCTTCTGACTATATCTGCTATTTTTTACACTGTTGAAAGTATCCGATTGCGAAGTAAAAATCCACAACAATAAGGATACGGTTATGACTGATAAAAATCGATCACAATGGGACTTAAGGCGATTTGTCGAAACCCTTACGTATTTTGAAGTTGTACCTTTGATTAACTGGATACAAGATTTATTTCAAGGTCGTACCAAAGATAATCAAAATCAACCAAGTGGAGCAAAACAGGTGGGTGTAATACTAGTAGCTGGGGCGACGGGTGGTGTTGGAAAACGAGTGGTACGGCGATTAATTGAACGAGGTTATCGAGTGCGATCGCTTGTACGTGACATAGAAAAAGCGAGAACAATTCTTGGTGAACATGCTGAGTTGGTAGTTGCAGATATTACTCAGCCAGAAACTTTGACACCTTTGGTCATGGCTAATATCCAAGCCCTAATTTGTTGTACCGCAGTGCGTGTACAGCCAAAAGAAGGAGATACTCCAGAACGAGAAAAATACTATCAAGGTGTGAAATTTTATCAGCCAGAAATAGTCGGCGACACTCCCGAAAATGTCGAGTATCGAGGCGTCAAAAACTTGGTAGAAGCTGCTGCAAAATATTTACCTACTTCTGAAGACAAACTATTATTTGATTTCACCAACCCATCCACAGAAATTAAAAACATCTGGGGTGCAGTAGATGATGTAGTCATGGGTGGAGTTAGTGAAAGTAATATGCAATTAGTAGAAGGTACAGCTTTATTTGCTGGTAATGTTTCCACTGCTAACTCCGGTGGTTTTGCTTCTATTAGAACTAAAAATTTCTCTCCTGCTTTTAATTTATCTAGCTATGAAGGCGTAGAATTGCGGGTGAAGGGAGATGGACAGCGTTATAAATTCTTTCTCCGTACAGACACAAAATGGGATGGAGTTGGTTTTAGTTATTCTTTCGACACAATCGCCAATACTTGGATGAATGTTCGGATTCCCTTTGCGGATTTGACTCCTGTATTTAGGGCTAAAATTTTGCAAGATTCTCCGCCAATTGATACTAATCAAATTTCCTCATTTCAATTAATGTTGAGCAAGTTTGAATATGATGGAGAATTAAATCCACAATTTTCTCCTGGTGCTTTTGCCTTGCAATTAGAATCAATTAAAGCTTACGGAGGAGAAAATTTACCACAATTTATTCTTATTAGTTCCGCGGGGGTGACTCGTCCGGGACGTCCAGGAATTAATTTAGATGAAGAACCACCAGCAGTGAGATTAAACGACCAATTGGGAGGGATTCTAACTTGGAAATTAAAGGGCGAAGACAGTGTCAGAGCTAGTGGAATTCCCTATACAATTATTAGACCATGTGCATTGACAGAAGAAGCAGGTGGCAAATCTTTAATATTTGAGCAAGGGGATAATATTAGAGGAAAAATCAGTCGCGAAGATGTGGCAGAAATTTGTGTACAGGCGCTAAAACAGCCGCAAGCGTGTAACCTGACTTTTGAAGTTAAAGAGGGAGAAAATCACGCTAGTTATATTGAGTGGCAAAAATTATTTTCACAATTGCAACCAGATTAAGCAGTGAATTAGCACCCAGAAATTTCTTGGTTAGAGATTTTTCGTCATAATTTTGGGGTTGTAGAGACGTTGCATTGCAACGTCTCTACATATTAGTTTCGTAGGGTGTGTTACCGCGCCAGCGTAACGCACTACTCCTCGATTTGCGGTGCGTTATGGACCAATACGGTTCAGTTAAGCAGAAAAGTAGGTTGGGTTGAGCGACAGCGAAACCCAACAAAGTCCTAACGCTGTTGGGTTACCCTGCGGGAAGCCGCTAGCGCGTCTACGTTCCTCAACCCAACCTACATCGTTTTTAGCCTTAACTGAACCGTATTGGATTTTAACCAGGTAATGATGGCTTTACGAGTGCGATCGCTACGGACTTGTGTTTTCAACGAACGGACTTGCGTTTTCAACGAACGGACTTGCGTTTTCAACGAACGGACTTGCGTTTTCAACGAAC
>NZ_JCACKS010000023.1:0-18406 GCF_059505505.1 Pelatocladus sp.
TCATCCCCTCCTTAAAAGATAGGGGTTCTCACGCTCCCGGACTTCTTTGATAGAAAATACTTCACTTCTACGAGAATAAGCGTCTAGTAAATTCCAATGCAGCTTCTGACTCTGGTATTTCTCTTGCTAAGAGTTCCACAAACTGGTAAGGTGTCGTTTGCGGATTTTCGGCTAAGGTATCTTCTACAATCAGGCTAGCGATCGGACCAATATAGAAGGCCAAAGCATCTTGACAACGCTGTATAAATGTGGCGTTGAGGGAAGTTATTTGTTGCTGATTGTGATTAGTTTGTCGATATGGGAAACTTGGTGGATTTTGATTAGTTTGTAGGTGTTGGTAATTGGGTTGATTTTGATTAGTTTGTTGATATGGGAAACTTGGTGGATTTTGATTAGTTTGTAGGTGTTGGTAATTGGGTTGATTTTGATTAGTTTGTTGATATGGGAAATTTGGTTGATTTTGATTAGTTTGTGGATGGCGAGAAGTTTGTTGACTTGACGGTTTACTCAGCACCGTTTCATCTAAATCTAGATTAGGAGACTGAGGTTGAGATGTTGTTACAGTTGTTTGAGCATCGGGAGTAAGTATGGTAGGAGGAACATCAAACATTGTTGATGGTGATGCTGTTTGAGGACTTCCTAAAAGTTTAAGATCCCTTAAAACTTCTTGAGATGTTTGATATCTATATCTGGGTGTATCTGACAGCATTTTATCTAGGATTTGAGCAAATCCATCGCTGACATAAGTGTAAAAACGCCATTTCCACTCCAAGCTGTACTGATCCATTAGCAAGGATGGATCTTTACCTGTCAGTAATACAACTGCTGTGACTCCCAAAGCATAGAGGTCACTACTAGGAGAACACAACCCTAGGCTGATTTGTTCGCGGGGAGCGTATCCCACTTTCCCCACCAAAGACATTTTACCTACAAAGGTCACTTGGTTGGCATTAGTAACTTCATGAAGATCAGCTATTTGTTTTCCAACTCCAAAGTCAATTAAAACAGGCAAAATATTACCTTCAGGTAACATGATATTGTCAGGTGAAATATCCCTATGAATAATATGATGCTGATGGATGTATTCTAAAATGGGTAATAAGTTTTTCAGCCACTTAATGACTTCTTCTTCAGTAAAAGTTTGTCCTTGAAGTTGGCGATCGCGTAATAAGGCTGAGTAAGTTTTACCATTAACAAATTCTTGTACTAGAAATAAGCGGCCATCTCCTTCAAAACAAGCCAAAAAACGAGGTATTTGTGGATGTTCTAGCTGATGCAGAATTTTTGCTTCTCTTTTGAACAAATTGCGGCATTTTTCTAGTCCTCCTCCTCCTCCTGTCCCAATCGGCGCAAATTCTTTCAGGACACAAGCTTCATTAAAGCGACGAGTATCAAACGCCAAGTAAGTTCGCCCCAAACCCCCTTGTCCTAGCAGTTGTTGGATGATGTAACGATTATCAATTAATGTTCCTGAAGGTATTTCTGGTTTGACTAAGGAGGGCTGAGACATATCATGATACTCCTAATGATTTCCTATACATATATTTGGTTATATATAACTTCAACTCCTAGCCTATGAGTTTTCGTACAAGATATCCAGAATATCTATGAATCTAAACTTTTCCAGTAAAGTTATCTAAACATAAAGCTTTTGAATATTTTTAAGTTTTGGTCTTCCAGTCTTAGGCTTGGTGAACACACATTGAAGTTTTGAGATAAAATGACTACTGCAAAAGCAAATAAGTTTCTGTTTCAGAATTTTCTTAACCTCTATAAATTGCTATCACCCTAATTATCTATTAGGTATAAGCTCAAAAAATATGCAAATAATTTATTACATTTTATTAAGTAATATGCAACTATTGAGTTAATTGCTTGCTAAATTACTTTTTCGGGTTAGAGGTTTCTGGAATGAGAACAGCAGGTGTTTGCTTTACTTTTGGCTCTATAGGCTGAACTTTTTCAACTAACTTAATAAACTCCTGGTAATTAGGTATTTTAGCAGCAGGAATGTAACCTGCGTCGGCGGCAATATCGGCAGGTGCATTATTCATGGTTTTTTGGATTTGTTGTTGGAGATTGCGATCTACCGTTGGCGAAAGTAGCATCACTCCGGAGGGAATCCAGCGACTAGTATGTAAAGTTCTAAACTTAGTTGTACTAAAACTACGACGATAAACCTCAAAATCTTTTTCTGATATAGCACCAGCATCAACTGTTCCGTTATCAATCCATTCAAGTACAGTTTTAGGAGTGGGAGCAAAACGAATTTGAGCCAAAGTTAAACCGTAGAGATCGTACAAAGGGACATAGTAGCCAGCAGCAGAACCAATTTCTCCTAAAGCAACTGTTTTGTTAGACAAGTCTGAGATTTTATTGATTGGTTTATCATCTCGGACAATCAATAAAGAACGTTGTCTATTACTAACTCCTTCCATGGAAAATAAAGGAATGTAAAGTTCTCTACCGATCGCGATCGCAGCTAAACCTGGAGGTGCAAATACTAATTCCCATTTTTTGTTGTGAATCTGGTCTATAGCTTGCAATTCGTTGTAAGCTGGTTCCAAGTCCACAATTGACTTCGTTTGTGATGCGATGTAATCTTTAAAGCGATCATATTTGTCGAGCGATATTTTTCCTTCACCGTAGCTAATCACGCCGATAGTCAGTCTGTCAGGACTCTCGTTTGTTTTTGGTTGGGAATCACATCCGAATCCAAATATCCCTATTAATGCCACTAGGTAAAATACTAAAAAACGTGGCTGAATAAAAATATTAATTTTCATAACTTAGTTACAACAGTAAGAAATGATCAGGCGCAATTGATTTTAATGATTCTACTTCTATCTCCTTGTAAAAGGCGATCGCACAAGAAAGTTAACCTTTTTTACAACAAATGTTGCTATTTGAAAATATATCTTGACTAATGTGGTTAGGTTTTGCTCATGATGGAATAAAGGAATTTTGTTGTTTAGAACAATCAACGAACAACAACTATCTAGTAACTACCTTCACATCTATGCTTATTCCGTTAAATTACGAATAAATTATCAAAAACAATCCGGAAAATCACCCATAATTCTTGTAGGATACGGGTGTGACTTTAATCAGAGAATAGGTATAATAAATTTCATGACAGGGAGCTTTGAACAAGCAACGCTTGTTAGTCCTCAACCTTTTTTGGAACTGAATAATAAAGGTCAAATCCTACGGCTTTATCTCCAAAAAGATGAGCATCGCTTGGGGCGTGGTCGCGAATGGGCAGATTTAGAAGTACCAATCGGCTGGGAAGTCTTCTCCAGAAAACAAGCTACTTTACGCAAAGAAGGAGGAGATTACCGAATCTACGATGGTGATGGGGTTAATCCTAGTCGTAATGGTATATTTTTGAACAAAGTACCTATTGATGCTAGTGGCTATTTATTAAAAAATAGCGTGCAGTTAGAAATCGGACAATCTCCTCATAACCGAATTCAGCTAACTTACTATAACCCTGTTGATGCTCCCGCAGCGATCCCCACAAACCGCCGCTTGATCTTAAAAGGCTTGAAGGACTGGCCTGTGCAACTGGGGCGATCGCCTAAACCAGATCGCTATTCTTCAATGCAGTTGGATGCGCCTACAGTCTCCCGCCTTCATGCAACAATTTATCCTGATGGTCAAGGAGGACATTTTCTCCAAGATTTAAGTACAAACGGTACTTTTGTCAATGGTCAACGAGTTTCCAAACGCTTTCAGTTAGTAGATCAAAGCAGAATTCAAATCGGGCCGTTTAGCCTGCTTTATCGCCCAGATTGCCTAGAATTATTAGACAGTGGTAGTCAAATCCGTCTTGATGTCAACCGCTTGCAACGTAAAGTCAAAGACAAAGAAAGACGAGAAAAAATCATTCTCAACGATGTATCTTTGGTGATTGAACCAGGACAGTTGGTAGCGTTAGTTGGTGGTAGCGGTGCTGGTAAGTCTACTTTGATGAAGTCTTTGTTAGGAATTGAACCAGTATCTTCGGGTACAGTCTACTTAAATGGGGACAACTTGCGGCAAAATTGGCCGATGTATCGTTCACAACTAGGTTACGTTCCCCAAGATGATATTGTACACCCCGATCTCCGAGTAGAGGAAGTACTTGCCTATGCCTGCAAACTTAGGCTTCCACCCGATACAAATATCCAGCAAGTAGTAGATACCACCTTAGAACAAATTAAATTAACTCACGTTAAGACAAATTTTATACATAATCTCAGTGGTGGGCAACGTAAACGTGTCAGTATTGGGGTAGAACTATTAGCTGACCCGAAATTATTTTTTTTAGATGAACCGACTTCTGGCCTTGACCCTGGTTTAGATAAAGAAATGATGCGTCTGTTGCGAGAATTAGCAGATCAAGGTCGCACAGTAGTGTTAGTTACCCATGCAACAGCCAATATTGAAGTGTGCGATCGCATTGTCTTCATGGGAAGAGGTGGTAAACTTTGTTACTTTGGACCTCCTAAAGAAGCATTGAGCTTTTTTGAAATGCCTTCAGAAGACTTAAAGTATTTTTCAGATATTTATATCAAACTTGATCAAGGTGGTAATGCCAAAGACGTTGCATCAACCATTGATCATTGGTCGCAGAAATACGAAAGGTCGCCAGAATGCCAGAAGTACGTAAAATCACAGTTAAAGTCTGGTAAAGATAGTACATCAAAAGCAGATGATCGCATTCACACGGGGATATCTCCAATTACACAACTGGTGTTGTTGAGTCAGCGATATCTGCAATTAGTAACGCGGGATCGCACGAGTATAATTTTATCGTCGGTATCAGGGCCAATTGCGATCGTTCTCACAGCTTGGATATTACGAGACGAAACACCTCTCAAAAAACTCAACACCGCAGAAATTACCCAAGGTCCTTTAGCACTCAAGGTACTTTTCATCTTTAGTTGTATAGGAATTTGGGTAGGGCTTTCTAGTTCCGTAAGAGAGATTGTCAAAGAAGCAGCAATTTATGCGCGAGAACGACTGATTAACTTGGGTTTAATTCCCTATTTGGGTTCTAAAGTTGCAATTCGTTCCAGTTTAGTGCTGCTACAAACTCTATTAATTACTGCGGCTGTATTAATCGGTTTTAAATCTCCAGAATATAATCTCATACCTTGGTTTTTGGGTTTAGGAATCACTACTTTTTTAACCCTGCTGGCGAGTGTTAGCCTGAGTTTAATGATATCTGCTCTAGTCAAAACAGAAAACGAAGCAAATAGCATTCTTCCCTTGATTATGATTCCTCAAATCATTCTTTCAGGAGTGCTATTTAAAATGACAGGTTTAGCAGCTAAACTAGGATGGCTAACAATTAGTAGATGGTCAATTGGTGCTTACGGAACCTTAGTAAATGTAAATGCAATGGTTCCAGAAAATGCACCAGGTTTACCTTCTCTTGCAGATATTTTTGAAAAGTCTGATGTTTATAATGCAACCTGGAAAAATTTGGGACTAAATTGGGGAATTTTGGGTGTGCATACCTTAGTTTATTTAATTGTGGCGCTGTTGTTACAGAAACGGAAAGATATTGTTTGAACTTGACGTTTTTTGTTTTACACACACTAACAAATAAAAACAATATAATAGGGAATACATTGTTGGTAGAGTTTGCCAAGCAGGAAGTGGAGGATCAGATTGAGGAATTAGGGGAGAAGAAGTCATATAAATATAGTTTTTATAGGTGCGAGTGTTATTCATTCAAGTGTTTACTGACTGAGCGATCGCATTTATCAATAAAGCCTCTTTCCTTACAGGAGAAGACTTGGAAACAGGTTATCTCATATTTTCTACCTAGCCCCTGTGATGTTAGTAATCGCGGCTATACAAACCTAGTCCACCGACGCAGACTAGGGGAAAATTAAAGATTTTAAACCCATTTTAAGTGAGTTTTGTATGTGTAGCCGCGACTTCTAGTCGCCTGGTGCAAGATGTTACTCCTCATCTGGTTCTAAATCTTCATCCTCCAACGAAGCCTGTGGTATTGCTGCAATGATTGCATCTATTACTTTAGAAACTGGCAAAATCTCAATATCCAAGCTGGGAAACTTTTGCCCTTTCGGAACGATCGCCCGCTTAAATCCTAACTTCGCCGCTTCTTTTAACCGCAATTCCATTTGTGACACGGGGCGCACTTGTCCACCTAAACCGACTTCACCAATCAATACAGTTCCAGGATCGACAACGCGATCGCGGAAACTAGCGACAATCGCAATTGCTACACCCAAATCTACGGCTGGTTCTTCAACGTTCAACCCACCCGCAGAAGCAACGTAGGAATCAAGTTTCGACATGGGAACCCCTACCCGTTTTTCTAATACTGCCAAAATCTGCACCAAGCGGTTGTAATCTACGCCTGTGGTAGAACGACGGGGTGAGGCGTAGCTAGTGGGACTTACCAAAGCTTGCAACTCTACAACAATTGGGCGTGTACCTTCGCAAGCAACTACAATCGCAGTCCCAGGACCCGGATCATCACGGTTGCCCAAAAATAGTTCGCTGGGGTTGGAAACTTCCCGCAAACCGTGTTCCACCATTTCAAAAATGCCGATTTCATGGGTAGCACCAAAGCGGTTTTTCACTGTCCGTAATAACCGATGGGAAGCAAAGCGATCGCCTTCAAAATATAACACCGTATCTACGAGGTGTTCTAAAACTTTCGGCCCAGCGATCGCTCCTTCTTTGGTGACGTGTCCGACAATCAACATGGTAATATCTTCATGCTTTGCCACCTTCATCAAAGCGGCGGTGCATTCCCTCACCTGGGCTACGGAACCGGGCGCAGAGGTCAGAGCAGGGAAAAAGACTGTTTGAATACTGTCAATTACTGTCAAATTGGGTTTGAGAGATTCTACTTCCTTCAGTATTTCTTCTAAATCTGTTTCTGGTAATACATATAAATCGGCAAATTTTCCTTCAATTTGCGTTACTTCGGTTACTTCGGTTACTTCGGTTACTTCGGTTACTTCAATCTTGTTAGTGTCATTATGCTCATGACCATTGCCATTGCCATTACTAACTACGTTGAGTGGTTTGGTAACACCCAATCGGGAAGCTCTTAATTTAACTTGTTGTCCCGATTCTTCTCCAGAAACGTACAGGATACGGTATCTTTGCGCTAACTCATTTGATACTTGTAACAATAACGTAGATTTACCTATTCCTGGATCACCACCAATTAATACCATAGAACCAGGAACAACACCGCCGCCGAGGACTCGATCTAGTTCACCATAACCAGAAGGCCACCGTGTGACTTGGCGATCGCTAATTTGGTCAAATCTCAAAGAAGATCGTGGCTTGGCTGGTTTAGCAGATTTAGTATTTCCTTGCTGAGAACGCCAATTATTCCCCCCCCGACTTGGAATATCGGTTGAGGACTGGATGGCAATTTCTTCTTCTAAGGAATTATATGTGCCGCAAGATGGACACTTACCAAACCATTGTGGAGATTCTGCACCACATTGGTTACAAACGTAATAAGTTTTCGGCTTTGGCATTCTTAATATTATTAAATAATCTTAATTTTTTCTTAATTCTTCAGAAAAACAAAAATCCAATCATAGAAGTAGTTACAGCTTTTTCCAACGTAATGATTGGAATGATATCTTAATATTATGGTATGAAAAATTAATCATGAAAATTTTTAGTTAAGGAGCGTTGATTAGCTTGGAAAGTCATAAAGAAAAAATTCTGGTCGTGGATGACGAAGCCAGCATTCGCCGAATTTTAGAAACTCGGCTTTCGATGATTGGTTATGATGTTGTAACTGCTGGCGACGGCGAAGAAGCTTTGGATACTTTCCGCAAGACTGACCCTGATTTGGTAGTTTTGGATGTGATGATGCCTAAGCTCGATGGCTATGGCGTTTGTCAAGAATTGCGTAAGGAATCAGATGTCCCAATAATTATGTTAACAGCACTGGGGGACGTTGCTGACCGGATTACTGGTCTTGAGCTAGGTGCTGATGATTACGTAGTTAAACCTTTTTCACCAAAAGAACTCGAAGCTCGAATCCGTTCAGTACTGCGACGGGTAGATAAAAACAGTGCTTCTGGTATTCCCAGCTCTGGAGTGATCCATGTTGGAAATATCAAAATTGATACCAACAAGCGACAAGTCTACAAAGGTGATGAGCGTATTCGCTTGACAGGTATGGAATTTAGCTTGCTAGAACTGCTAGTGAGCCGTTCTGGAGAGGCTTTCTCTCGTTCAGAAATTTTGCAGGAGGTTTGGGGGTATACACCAGAACGCCATGTAGATACCCGTGTAGTGGACGTACATATTTCTCGTCTGCGGGCAAAATTAGAGGATGATCCTAGTAACCCAGAATTGATTTTGACAGCCAGAGGTACTGGTTATCTTTTTCAACGGATTATAGAACCGGGAGAAGAGTAAGTTTCTAGGGAAGGGAGACAAGGAGAATGACTTTTGACTCTTGAGTGTTGACTTTTCAGCATTGATCAAGCATGGCTAAATCCGATCCGAACCGTATTTTGCGGCGTCTACCCATTGTGGTGGGGGGGTTAGGCGCTGTACTTTTGTTAACTAACCGTTTGCTGACACCAGAAATCACACAGTATCAAGCTCGTGCAGATGTCTTGGGTGTCATTCTGAGTGGGGTATTGATTTTAACGGGTTTACTTTGGCAGCAAGTACAACCGCGATCGCCTGATGCAGTAGAACTAATTGGAGAAGAAGGTTTTGTACTTGCTCCTGATTTACCCCAGACAATCAAAACAGAACTTGCCTGGGCATCGCATTTATTATTGACTAATACAGTCACGCGATCGCTTGTAGTTTTTTATCAAGGTAAAGTTTTATTGCGACGAGGAATTTTAGGCACAAAATTAGAAGTAACACCAGGGCCAATTTTAAAAAGAGTGCAGGAAAAACAACAGCCTGTGTACTTAGTTGCGTTAAAAGTCTATCCAGGAAGAATTGAATTTGATTATTTGCCAGAAAATACTCAAGGAATCATTTGTCAACCAATTGGTAAAGAAGGCGTTTTGATTTTAGGAGCAAATGCTCCTCGCAGCTATACTAAACAAGATGAAAACTGGATCGCTGGGATTGCTGATAAGTTAGCTGTCACCTTGAGTGAGACAATCGGGTAAAGAGTATAAGGAAATAATTAACTATTAACCAATTAACCAATTACCAATTACCCATTACCCATTACCAACAAAAATTTATGCAAATAGTTTATTTATTACTAATCGCCTTAATGGTTGTAGGTATTATTGGCTCCGTGGTTCCAGCTTTGCCAGGTGCTAGTTTAATATTAATAGCTATTATTATTTGGGGATTTGTAAAAGGTTCTTTTGCTGCTATTAGTGCGCCATTGATTGTCACAGCTATAGTTTTAGTTCTGAGTATTGGCGTAGATTTATTAGCTGCTTATTTGGGTGCAAAACAAGCAGGCGCTAGTAAATGGGGACAAATAGGTGCAATTATTGGCTTAATTGCTGGGTTTTTAGGATTGTTACCAGCTTTACCTGTGGGAGGGCCACTCTTAGGAATACTGTTTGGCCCTCTAATAGGAGCGATCATCGGTGAGTTAATCTACCGAAGAGATTTTGTGATTGCAGTAAAAGCTGGTATGGGAATTGTAGTTGGTACAGTCGTGGGAAATTTAATTCAGGGAGTGTTAGCGATCGCAGCAGTTGTGTTTTTCTTAGTCAATACTTGGCCACAAGTATTTAATTAATAAAAGCTGCTGAAGACATCAGCAGCTAAAACAGTATCACCTTTAGCCTACTGGTAAAATCTTTTTACGTTGCCGTAAGCCAAACATACCTGCTATTGCCAAAGCACCCAAGCCAAAGGTTGTTCCTGCTTCCGGTACAGCTTTTGGTACTCCCTTGATTCCAGATAAATTCACGCCATCACCATACTTGGGAAACTTTTGAGAATGACCGTTACCCAACTGCACTTCAAAAGATTTAACGTCGTAAAAAGTCAAAGCCTGAATATTGTTATTCTTTCCAGCTTTCAACATCATATTGTCAACTGACTTGCCATTAATTAATAAAACGCCAGTACCGATATCTTCCACATCAAAAAAATCTAGAGTTATTTCCGACATTAGATTTGTGAATTCAAACAAGAAGCGACCAACTTCTAATTGACCATTTTCAGGTAACTTACCACTTTCTGTAATGGCTACAGGACGTAACCAGTATTCGTTAATTCCTGTATTTGTACCTGCATCTTTTGTTCCGAAACTAACTTTTAAACCTTGTCCTTGATAGATGTTAGAAGTGGCTCTATCATCCACAAATAATCGACTAGCACCATATCCACCAGCTCCATCAAAATCTAAACTTGTGACTGTGTAACCTAGTGAAGTTGTATTAAGACATTTAGTTGGATCAAGACAACCAAGATTAGTCTTAATCTCACCTTCTTGTGTGGGAATGAGAGAACCAGCATGAGCAGCAGGCGCACCAGCAATTACGCCCAAACCCAAAGCTGTTCCCATCATTGTGGCTAAAAAATTAAATTTATACATGATTCCCCTTCTGCAACTTTTAAATGAAATTCGCACTCAAAAATGATTAAGTATCGCGATTGCATCACTAAGCTAATGGATAATTTGCTGAAGTGGGTAGTAGAAAAAATATATTTTACATTCTCTTGATTTGCAGATAAAAACCTAATGTTACTCCGTAAAATCACACGATATATACGTATTAATAACTATAGTAATCCGGTTTGGTTGATGAACTTATTAGTTGAGTTGGGTAATGGAAATAGAAAGAACCCCACCGCCTTCGGCACCTCCCCTTGGTAAGAGGAGGTTGGGACTTTCAAGGGTAGGGGTTTTAAAATCTCGAAAATAGTTGATAAAATTCTCAATTGCTTAACGTGGTTTGGTTGTTTCAGGATTTTTAAATCGGCTGAAATAGTCAAAAAATGACCGAATACAAAACCCCTACCCTTGAAAGGGAGGTTGGGAGGGGTTAAAATAATGTGCAGCTTTACAGAGAATTGGTCTAAGTTCTAAGCTAATGATTCAGTTTTTTTGCGTTGTCGCAAACCGAATGTGCTTACTACTAACAAAGCACCTAAACCGAGAATATTTCCTGGTTCTGGTACTGGCTTAGGAACCACATTTCCTTTGAGGTCAACACCATCACCTGTCTTGAATTTGCTAGAATAAGCATTACCCAATTGCACTTCAAAAGACTTGACATTATGAAGAGTCAATGACTGAATTTTATTATTTTTTCCAGCAGGTACATTCAAATTGCTAACTGATTGACCATTTATTAGCAAGATCGCAGTACCTAAATCTTCCACATCAAAAAAATCTAAACTTACTTCCGACATTTCTTTAGTAAAATTAAATAAGAAGCGACCGACTTCTAATTGACCACCTTCAGGTAAATTACCACTTTCTTTAATTGCAACAGGACGGAACCAATATTCGCTTAATGCTGGGTTTGTACCTGCATCTTTTGTTCCGAAACTCACTTTTAGACCTTGTCCTTCATAGGTATTAGAAGTGCTTCTGCTATCTACAAATAATCGACTAAGACCATAACCACCAGCCCCATCGTAATCTAAACTTGTGACTGTGTAACCTAGTGAAGTTGTGTTAATACACTGATTCGGATCAAGACATCCGAGGTTGGTTTGTACTTCTCCTTCTTGTTGAGGAACTAGAGAAGCAGCTTTTGCTGAAGGTGTAGCAGCAGCAATACCTAAACCAACAGACAATGCTATCAGTGTTTTTGTTAAAGCAGAGATGTTTTGCATGATTTATTGGAAATAACTAAGGATGATTTCGGAGATTAGACACAAACTTTTGTGTTTGTTCTGAAACATATCCGTATGTTATTTCCGCATTTGAGTAATTGTCATCTTAAAATCAGAACATTTACTTCTTCTTTATTTTGAGAAAAACTTTAGGAAAAATACTGAAATTAAATGTTTTTGAAGATACTTATATTGAGATAATTAGTACTTAATTACAAAAACAAGAGATTTTGAATAGCATTAAACCCCTTGATTTAAAAAATTTTATAGATTGATTTATGAAGGATAAACGTATAAGACAAATCTTTTTTGATACTCCTACGCTTGCTTTAGCCGATGGGATTCTTGGTTCATCCAGTCCACTTACCATGATTAGGAAACTAATCATGCCAGAGGTGGCTCTGTCCACAAGCTTTTTTGCTCCTTAGAAACTTTCTAAAGATTTTTGTGCTTCTGTTGCAACAATTTCTACTTCATCATTCGCCAATGTTTCTAATATATTTTTGGCCTCTGTTCCTTTAAGACGACCTAAAGCTTGTGCAACTCTATGGCGAATTTGCCAATCTAAATTTGTAGCGTAGGGAGCTAAAAGTGGAATTGCTTGTGTATTTCCCAAGTCGCCAAGAGAACTAATTGCAGCAGTTTGCACTAATTCATTGTCTGAGGAAAGTGCCTGTTGGAGTAAGTCAAACGATCGCGGATCACCCAATTCTCCTAAAGTAGCGATAATGCTAAACTTGACGATCCATTCATTGCTTGTTTCGTAAAGCTGCTGCAAATCTTCAAAAGCTGCTTTTAGCTTCAAAGCACCCAAACAGTCTGCTGCTGCTGCTTGCACATCTGGTTCTGGGTCATTGAGCAAGCGATCGCGTAATAGATTCAAAGATAAATCTAAATCTTGCCCACCTAACGTATCAAACTGGCTAACTGCTGAGTAGCGAACACGGGAATTACTGTCATTGATAGCATTTTTAATTAACTCAAAACCAATTGTTGGTTCTAGTTCGCGAATTTGATTTACTGCTCGTAAGCGATCGCCCAAATCCTCAGAAATCAGTAGCTGTTTTACAGATTCAGGATTAACACTCATTTATTTATCTCACTTTTTTTAAAGTTTGTTATTTGTCAGTTGTCATTTGTTATTGGTCAAAAAACTAATGACCAATGACAAAGAACTAATTACTAATCTTGACCTGCGGCCATTGCTCGAATGACATCCCCACGGGTAAGAATACCAATTACTTGACCCTCGCTGTCAAGAACTGGTAAACGGTGAACGCTGCGATCGCTCATGGTTTTGGCTGCTTCTTTCAAGCTTTTATCAGGGGAAACAGTGATGGGGTGTTTACTCATCACTTCCCCGACGGTTTGTCCCAAAGCTTTGTGCAAATCACGATCATATGTAGCCGGGTTTTTTAAATAGATCACGCTATCAAGAAACATAATATACGCCGGAGGCGTGACTCCTGTTTCTTGCCACATTAAATCAGTTTCCGAGAGAATACCTACCAATTTACTGGCATCATCTACAACAGGTAGACCACTGATGCGTCGTTCTGCCAGAATTTGGATAGCTTCCTTCAAAGGAGTTTGGGGTCGGACTACAATGGGGTCACGACTCATTACGTCGGCGACGGTCTTAGGCATTTGTTTGCTGACACCTTTTATCAAGCACTCTGGGATTATTGTAGAGAATTTTGGTAATTGGTAATTGGTTATTAACACTAACCACTAACAATCAACAAGTGATTGAGTTTCACAAAAGACTTGTAACAAATCAATACAGTTGGCGATCGCTCCTAAGTGAGCAATTTCGTAGCCGTGAGTGTTTTGTGTAGGGAAGGCTAAACATGCTGCGCAGGCGACATGGCCGAATTTCATAGCGATAGAAGCATCGCTACCAAAACCATTTAAGATAGCAAGTTGCACTGGTATATTTAATTGTTTAGCAGATTGGTGTAATTGTCGATTTAGAGTTTCATCATAGATTCCATAGGCATCCTGAGACAAAATCACAGGGCTTTTGCCGTCTTCAATCGGGTATTCTGACGATAAGGGACAAATCTCTAGGGCAATTAAGGCATCTAAGCACTGATTTTGAGTAAAGTAAAGCGCCCCAATTGCTCCCACTTCTTCTTTTGCTGATGCAACCAAATATACATCAACTGCTGGTTGTGTAATCTTTTCTGCTAGAGCTAACAAAATTGCTACAGAGGCTTTATTGTCTAATGTATAACTTGCTATATGGTCTTTTAGCCGAATTGGATGCTTGCGATGCTTACCAATTACCATTCTAGTACCCGCTCGAATGCCAGCTGATTCTAGTTCGGCAGTAGTACATTTTGTTTCAATCCAAATATCTTCCCATTTCACAGGAGTATCTTCTTGCTGGATTTTTTGTGGTGATTCGTGGGAAACGTGACGCGAACCAAAACTGAGAATTCCACTGATAGTTGCATTATCTCCGAGTAAATCGACAACACCTTCACCGTAAACCCACGGAAATGCGCCACCTAGTTTGCGGACTTCGACTCTACCTTGTTCGCCTATGGTTTTCACGATTCCACCAATTTCGTCTTTGTGAGCAGTGATGGCGATCGCTCGATCAGGATTTTTACCGGGTATTTTGGCAATGATGTTATCAGCGCGATCGCACCAAGCTTTGACTCCCAAGTCTGTAAATCTCTGCATCAAGTATTGGTTAATTTCTGTTTCAACACCACTAGGAGAGTGGTGCATGACCAATTGTGCAATTATTTTGAATAAGTGGTCGTAATCCCACATAAGTATACTCAGAGTATATAAGCTTTTGAATCCAAACAATCATAATATTAGGTGGGCAAAATGCAAGCTATCTCTATCGAGAAACCTAATCTTCCCCAACCCCCAGTTTTTTCTACACCTGAAGAAGAACGTCTACATCGTAAGCAACGGCTAGCGGCGGCGTTTCGCTTGTTTTCTCGTTTCGGTTTTGATGAAGGTATTGCAGGTCATATTACCGCTCGTGATCCAGAACAATTGGATTGCTTTTGGGTCAACCCTTTTGGTATGCACTTCGGTTTAATTAGAGTCAGTGACCTGATTTTAGTTAACTACCGAGGTGATGTAATTGTAGGCGATCGCCCCATCAATCAAGCGGCTTTTACGATTCATTCCCAAGTCCATGTAGCTCGTCCTGATGTGGTTGCAGCAGCTCATGCTCACTCGCTCTATGGCAAAAGCTGGTCTAGCCTGGGTCGCTTGCTTGACCCTCTTACCCAAGATGCTTGCATGTTCTACGAAGATCACAGCTTATTCGATGATTATACTGGTGTGGTTCTGGAACTGGAAGAGGGTAAACGCATTGCTCAAACTCTGGGTAATAATAAAGCTGTCATTCTCAAAAATCACGGCTTGCTCACAGTAGGTCATTCAGTTGATGAGGCTGCATGGTGGTTTATCACAATGGAACACACTTGTCAAGCTCAATTATTAGCAGAAGCAGCTGGTAAACCAGAGCCAATCAAACATGAGTATGCCAGTATAGCACAGAGCCAGGTAGGTTCTCATTATATGGGCTGGTTTAGTTTTCAACCTTTGTATGAAATGATTGTCCGGCAAGAACCAGATTTGTTGGAATAAATCTAATACCCTACAAGCTGCAAATCACCAAATTTCTGATTTTGCCAAGATGTAGTAGATAAAGGTTGATCATCAAGCATATCGAGGGCTGTTTCTGCTAAGATGCTGTAGGTGCGTGTAGTTGGATGAACACCATCCCAAAACAAAAACTCATCTGGATTTTTGCCTTGATTAGTACATATACTAAAATTTCCTTGGGCGATGTCGTCTAAGTCGCCTATTAAACAAGCATCGGTAACATTAGTTAAGCCGAATTGGCTGGGAGAAGTTTGCAGTTTTATAAATAGGGAATTTACATCAACAGGAATAATATTAACGCCAGGAATCGTACTCAAAGTTTTTAAACTAGCTGCTAATGCTATATTATGTTGTTGGCTTAAAGCAGTTAATTGGCTGGAATTCGATTGATTTGATGTGGAAGGAAGTTTGCCTAAATCTGGCAAGTTAGCTACCATAATGTTTTTAGCACCTGTTATGGCAAGTAACGCTACTGATCTTGATAAATTTGCAATTGGTTGACTAACATCAGTCACATTACCAAATACATAATCATTGCCACCACCCCAAACAATATAAAGTGCATCGGGATCAGCTGATTGACTGCTTTCTCGTAAGGAACGGGTAAATAAGCCAATTTGTCCAAGTACTCCTGGTAATAATGATTTTGGAACTAAAGCGTTACCGAGACCAGAACTACTTCCTGCAAAGGCATAATTAATACCTTCACTGGGAGTGCTATTTTTTAAGTCAGTAAATAAAGTTGGGGACAATCCTAGTTCATCTCCAAGATATTCTACCCACACCTTGCCATTAGAAAGCCGTCCTTCATAGTAGGGTGGACTTGGTGGTATTGTGGATTTGGTAGCGTTATATAAGTTACCAGGGTCAGAAAGACTATCACCAAATACGTAAATTTTGCTAATATGTGTTGCAGCCAAAGATTTAAGCGGCGACATAAAAGATAGAATCAAAAATCCTGCCGCTATGAGTTCTTTTTTCATATTAATTTTGTCCTTGCATTAATAGCTTAGTTTGCAAAAAGACTAGTTTTGTCTAGACAAATTAGCTCAAATATTCTGATTTTTTAAAAAAGTTTGATCAATAAAAAAACTACGTAGTACTACGTAGTTAGAAAAAATTGTATCATGAGTTAGTCAGATATTCTTATAAATATTTATCTTTACTATTTCTTACTCATTGATTTTATTATTGACAAAAATAAGAAATTTTTATGGTTGATTATGACTATTTTGCTACTTTTATTTAACTAAATTATATTTAGGGCGATCGCGTTAATTTCAGAGCATCGGTTGCTGATACGCCCTCACCTTGAGTACCAAAGTACCACAATGCTGCTGCCGCTTCGGCACGAGTTACTGGTTTTTTTGGTTGGAAAAGTGTTGTATAGCCATACACGCGACGGATGTTTGATTGTTCTCCATTTTGGAAATCAGCCAATATGGCCCGTAATGCTTTGGGGTCAATTTTTGCTGCATCCTGAAAACCCCAAGTCTGACTGACTGCACTCAAACTAGCAGTAGGTAAAGCTTGGCGAGTATCTAAAGGAACTTTGGATACGAGTAATTGTTCGCGTGTCAAAGGTGCATCAGGACGAAACAAAACTTGTGTAGAATCACCAGACAAAAGACTAGGAAATAAACCACTTTCAGCTAATCCTTGAATTGCTGGAAAATCTGGATCTGTTTTTGGTATATCACTAAAAGCTGGTTGCACGTTTTCTGATGCCAAGCGAATCTGTTTAGATGGAATATTGGCATACATAGCATTATTAGCAGCCACCAGCCAACGAGCATATTCTCGACGGCTGATATTTTTGTTAGGTTCAAACAGATTAGTTGTATTAGTAGAATTATTTTTCGTACCTTCAGACTCTACAGACAAAACACCTAAACGAGCGACATCTTGAATGTATTTTTGCAATTCTTGGGGTGCTTTGTTTAAGTCACTAAATTCTTGAGTATCAGATATTACTGTTGATGTAGAGTTATTAGTATTAAATGTATTATTTGGTTGACTGACTGAGCCTTCTGGTTGTACAGGACCGATGAACTGCGGATCACCTGGTTGAGGAACTGTATCACTACTAGTAATTTGACTGCTAGGAGTTGGGGTAGCTTGAGCTACAGTTTTGGAGTTTGGCTGGTACTCAATGAGTAATTCGGTAGCTGTCTGTGGTTGATTGGGTGCAGCGTTAGTGACTGATTGAGGTTTAATAGAAATCGTCAGTTGTAAATTATCCTGTGTTGCGGTAAAAGTACCGCTTTGATCATCAGTTGGCTGTTGGGAAATCTGCCAATTTTTATTTTGCAACTGACTACGATAAAAGCTAGCGATAAAATTGCTAGGATCAGAACTCAGCCAGCGAGTTGATACTTTGTTCTCTGAGTCAGTTGCAGCAGACACTTCTTGTATTTGGGCGTTCGGATAGATGGGGATATCTTTGGGAAAATCAGCTGGTAACTGGACTGTTGGTTGGGTGGTTGGCTTGGAATTTTGGCGATCGCTATTAGGCGTTTGATTAGCACCAAAAATTACTGGATTATCTTTCAGCCGAGAATCTGCTGCCAGAGACTCCTCAAGGCCTTTACCAATTTTACTATTGGCACAGGCCGTGAGTGAAGTGAGTAAAACTGCCAAACTGAGAAAGACAGCTGAACGTTGAAAGTACAACACAGGAAATTAAAAATTGAGTGTCAATTTCTACCCTAGCGTATTTGAAAGGGAAAGGGGGATAACTAATCAGTTATCAGTTAACAGTTAACAGTGATCAGTTTAATTTGATAACTGATTCATTCCCAATCCCCAATCCCTGATCCCCGATCCCTTACCCAAAAGTGTTAAGCTGGAATTAAAGCCGCGTTTGCTTTGCCCAATTTATAGAAAAGGAAGGCGATCGCTTGCAGTTCGAGACTAGCGATCGCTAAAACTATCAAAGAAGTCCGGGAGCGTGAGAACCCCTATCTTTTAAGGAGGGGAT